>CAYNOF010000472.1:0-5366 GCA_964398335.1 uncultured Rhizobiaceae bacterium | reverse complement strand
GCTTACGGCCCGGCGGATCCGAATGAAATCTTCATGTGCATTCCCCATGATTTCGACCGGTCTGAAGCGCCGATCCAAATTTCGATCAATATTGTTATTCGCAGACTATGAACGCATTTTTCCGAGATCGTCGCCGGCCGTCAAACAAACAGTCAAGCCATTGATTCAAATGCCTAATTTCCATCGATGCCGATCAGACGGAACTTTAAGTCGCCCAATAAAACCAACGCACTGCCAATGAGTTATCTACAGAGCCTCGCCCCGGCCCTCAGGCCGCTGCTGCGACCGCAAGCGATGCCAGGACCGCGCGGCGCAGCGCCGGCGCGATCAGTTCGGCCCACTGCAGGGCGCCGGCGCGATGGCCGATCAGGTCCTGGCGGATCTCGATCGAGCAATGCGGCAGGTCACGCGGTTCGGCATGCGCCTGCAGCGTGTACTCGACCGGGTCGCGCGCCGTGTACGGCTCGTTGTCGCCGACGAAGATGCCGGGGATCTCGCGCAGCGCCGCGAGCAGCGGCTTGGGCAGGCGCGCATCGTGGCGCCACAGCACGCCCACCTGCCACGGCCGCTGGATGCCGCGCATGATCGGCGTGAAGCTGTGCACCACGAACAGCGCCGGCTTCACGCCGCGCGCGGCGAAGCGATCGAGCACGTCGTCGAGCGCGTTGTGGTAGGGCCAGAAGCAGGCATTGGCGCGCGCCATCACCGCTTCCTCGTCGAGCGCGCGATTGGCCGGCACCGGCGTGCCGTCACTGACCTCGGGCGTCGAACCCGCGCCGCCCGGCCAGCGATTGCAGTCGATCACCAGCCGCGAATAGGTCGAGGCGACGAACGGCGCGTCGAGCAGCTCCGACAGACGGCGGCCAACCTCGAGCCCGCCGGGGTCCCAGCCGATATGCCGGCAGAGCTCGGTGCGCGGCAGGCCGAGGTTGCCGAGCGCACGCGGCACGGCGTTGCCGGCGTGATCGCAGGCCAGCAGCAGCGGGAACTTTCCGTCGGGATTGTATGCGGTGAAAGCCGGCGGCTCGTCCGCCGCCAGAAGAGACGACATGGCGCGCACTCTATGACACCATCGCCGCCCGACCAATCGATTGCTTGCCGCACCTCGTTCCAATGGATCGCGACACTGCCTTCAGACAACTGCGCACGATGTTCGACGCGGCGATCGCCGCCGCCTCGCCACAGGTCTGCCTGACGCCGCACCTCAAGCAACTGCAGCCGCCCAAGGGCCGCACCCTGGTGATCGGCGCCGGCAAGGCCGCTGCGGCCATGGCCAGGGCGGTCGAGGACAACTGGGCCGGCGCGCTTTCCGGCCTGGTCGTCACGCGCGACGGCTACGAGCTGCCGACCAGCCGCATCGAATGCGTCGCCGCCAAGCACCCGGTGCCCGACGAGCGTGGCCGCGCCGCGGCGGGGCGCATGCTGCAGATGGTGCAGGGGCTCGACGCCGACGACCTGGTGATCGCGCTGATCTCCGGCGGCGGCTCGGCGCTGCTCACCGCGCCGGCGCCCGGCCTGAGTCTCGCCGACAAGCAGGCGGTGAACCGCGCGCTCCTGGCCAGCGGCGCGCCGATCGGCGAGATGAACACCGTGCGCAAGCACCTCTCCGCCATCAAAGGCGGGCGCCTCGCCGCGGCAGCCTGGCCGGCGCGTGTCGTGACGCTGCTGATCTCCGACGTGCCCGGCGACGATCCCGGCGTGATCGCTTCGGGCCCGACCGTGGCCGACGCCTCGACCTTCGCCGATGCGCAGGCGGTGCTGGCGAAGTACCGCATCGATCCGCCCGCTTCCGTGCGTGCCCACCTCGAAGCCGGCGCCGCCGGCCGCATCGAGGAGACCCCCAAGC
Source organism: uncultured Rhizobiaceae bacterium (assembly GCA_964398335.1). GTDB lineage: Bacteria > Pseudomonadota > Alphaproteobacteria > Reyranellales > Reyranellaceae > JAFAZJ01. The sequence goes on along the minus strand of CAYNOF010000472.1, from coordinate 3,520 downwards.
CCGGCGACCCGCGCCTGTCGCACGCGACCACTGTCATGACCGTCACACCGATGCGCGCATTGGAAGCCGTCGCTGACGTGGCGAGGCGCGAAGGCTACGAGCCGCTGATCCTCGGCGACGCGATCGAAGGCCTGGCGCGCGAGGTGGCGCACGAGCATGCCCGACGCATCGGCGAGCTGTCCGGCATGGGACGCCGCGTGGCGCTGATCTCCGGCGGCGAGACCACGGTCGAGGTGCGCGGCAAGGGCCGCGGCGGGCGCAACGTCGAATACCTGCTGGCGCTGGCGCTGGAACTCGACGGAAGGCCCGGCGTGTGGTCGCTGGCCGGCGACACCGACGGCGTCGACGGCATCGAGGACATCGCCGGCGCGCGCATCTCGCCCGATACGCTGGCGCGCGCCAGGGCCGCCGGCCTCGATGCGCGCGCGCGCCTCGAGGACAACGATGGCCACGGCTTCTTCGAGGCGCTGGGCGACTCGATCGTCACCGGGCCCACGCGCACCAACGTCAACGACTGCCGCATCAGCCTGATCGGCTAGGTCTTCGACATCGCCTTCATGATGCGGAACATGTCCCCGCTCCAATTCGGGCTGGTCTCGTACCAGCAGACGAAGACGGTATCGCGGCCGTTGAGTTCGTCGAGCGGCAGCAGGCTCAGTTTGCCGTCCCACGGATCCATCACGCGCAATTTGGCGTCGGCGCCGAAGCCGTCGATGCCGTAGATCACCTCGGCGTGGCCGAGGAAGGTGCCGAGGCCGGCGCCGCCGAGATAGAACAGCCAGAGATAGCTCTTCATCATCAGCCGATTGAGGATCGACTGCGCCGTGATCGCCTTGGTCGCCGGCTTGTGCAGATCCAGCATCATCTGGAAATCGAACATCAGCTGGATCATGGCCTTGCCGATCATCAGGCCGTCCTTGGCGCCGGTGAAGTCCTTGTAGGCGCTGATCAGCTCGGCCTGGGTCTTGGTCATCGCCGCCTGCGGCGTCGGCGGCTTGCGCGCGTCGATCCACGATTCCAGCGAGGCCGCCCAGCAATGGAACTTGGTCTTGTCCTGCGCCACCACCTTGGGCGGCGGGTTCCTCATATAGGCCATGGCGTGGGCTCCGGGCGGCGGGATCCGACGAACGCTCCTTGTATCATAAAATGATCACACGCTCACTCATTTTCGGGTATCTTGATTTCGATCCGCCAATGCCATGGTGGCGTCGCAGGCGCGCCACGTTGGTCAGGCAGGCTTGCAAGGGCGCCACAATTCAACCTCCGCTGGCGCCGAAGGGGAGATCTCCCATGCGAACTGTGATCGCCGCAGCAGCCGTTGCGTGCGCGCTGACCGGCCCGTCCTGGGCCGCTGAAATCGAAGCAGCGTCGAAGGTCGATACCGTCACCGTCTATCCCGATGGCGCCACCGTCACGCGCCTGGCGATCGTCGAGCTGCCCACGGGCGCCTCGACCATCGTGCTCAAGGGCCTGCCGGCGACCATCGATCCCGCCTCGCTGCGTGTGGCCGGCAAGGCCACGGCCGCGCTGTCGATCGGTGCCGTCGAGACGCGCGCCGCGCCGGGCAACCCGCGGCCGGTGATCGACGCGGCGCTCGAGGAGAAGATCAAGGCGCTGCGCGAGAAGCGCGACATCGCCGCCGCGCGCATGGAGGCGTCCGAGCGCACGCGGGCGATGATCCGGCGCTATTCCGAGGCCAGCCCCGAGAAGCTCTCGCCCGACGGCAAGGCGATGGACGCGGCCAACTGGCCGGCCGCCTGGGCGGCGATCAACGAGCAGCTGACCAAGGTCAACGAGGACATCCGCGTGCTCTCCGCCCAGCTGCGCGACATCGACGGCGAGATCGCCGCGCTGGAGCGCGCGCGGCCGCAGCCGCCGCGTCCCGGCGCGCCGGTGATCGACGTCACCATCGCGCTGGAGGCCGGCCAGGCCAGCAAGGCCGAGCTCGCCGTCACCTATCGCGTCGCCGGCGCCAGCTGGCGGCCGCTCTACGACGCGCGCCTCGATACCGGCGGCAAGGGCAAGAAGGCCTCGCTCGAGCTGGTGCGCCGCGCCTCGATCACCCAGCGCACCGGCGAGCCGTGGAACGACGTCACGCTGTTCGTCTCGACCGTGCGCGTGGCGCAGGGCGCCGCGGCGCCCACCCTGGTGACCTCGCGCGTGCTGCTGCGTCCGCCGCCGGAGGAGTATTCCCGCCGCGATCGCGCCGCCCCGGCCTCGGGCGTGCCGCAGGCCGCACCGCCGCCGGTGCTGGCCGAGCCCAAGACGGCCGACAAGCCGCTGGACGTGGTCGAGACCGCGCGCGAGCAGCAGGCGCAGGTGCAGGGCAGCGCCTTCCAGGCCTCGTTCGGCGTGCCCGGCCGCGTGTCGATCCCCGCGGACGGCGCGGCCAAGACCTTCCGCATCTCCAGCACGACGGTGGCCCCGCAACTGCTGATCAAGACCGTGCCTGTCCTGAACCCCACCGCCTACCTGCAGGCCTCGTTCACCAACGACGAGGAGGCGCCGCTGCTGCCCGGCCCGGTGAACATCCACCGCGACGGCACCTTCGTCGGCCTGTCGGCGCTGCCGCTGGTGGCGCAGGGCGACAAGGTCGAGCTCAGCTTCGGCGCCGACGACCAGGTCAAGGTCACGCGCGTGCCGGTGGCGCGTCGCCAGGCCGAGCCGGGCTTCCTCGGCTCGAGCCGCACCGACACGGCCGAGTTCAAGACCGTGGTCAAGAACCTGCACGACTTCGCGATCAAGATCACCGTGGTCGACCGCATCCCGGTGAGCGAGGTCAACACCATCACGGTGGAGATGCTCGACCAGACCACCAAGCCGACCGAACCCACGGTCGACGACAAGCGCGGCGTGATGAGCTGGACCTACGACTACGCCGCCGGCGAGCAGAAGGAGATCCGCCTCGCCTACCGCGTGAAGTGGCCGTCCGACCGCGACGTCATGTACGGCGACGTGCGCTAGGCCCCGCCTCACCCCGAGGAGCCGCGCGCAGCGCGGCGTCTCGAAGGGTGGGCTACACACCCGACGTGTTGCCCATGCTTCGAGACGGCCGCTGCGCGGCCTCCTCGGCATGAGGAATTGTGCTAATCGTAGGCGATGGCACTACTAGGTATCATCGCCGACGATTTCACCGGCGCGACCGACATCGCCGGCATGCTGGTCAAGGGCGGCATGCGCACCGTCCAGACCATCGGCGTGCCCGCTCCCGACATGGCGCTCGACGATGTCGACGGCATCGTCGTGGCGCTCAAGAGCCGCACGATCGCGCCCGACGATGCCGTCGCCCAGTCTCTCGATGCCTTGTCCGCGCTGCAGGCGCGCGGCTGCCGCCAGATCTTCTTCAAGTACTGCTCGACCTTCGATTCGACGGATCGCGGCAATATCGGCCCGGTGGCCGATGCGCTGCTCGACAAGCTCGACGCGCCGTTCACCATCTTCTGCCCGGCCTTTCCGGCCAATGGCCGCGCGATCTTCCTCGGCTATCTCTTCGTCGGCCCGGTGCTGCTGAGCGAATCCA
>CAYNOF010000471.1:0-3025 GCA_964398335.1 uncultured Rhizobiaceae bacterium | reverse complement strand
GAGCGTTCTCACCGGCGGTGGGCAAGCCGCAGCGCCGCTTCCAGCGTCGCCCGCTGCTTGCCCCAGCGCGCATCCTCGGTCCGCTCGCGCCGCTCCAGCGCCGCGCGATCCTCGTCGATCGCCGCACGCCTGCGCTCGTGCCGGGTCCGCGCCTTGTCCAGCGCGGCCTGCGCCTTCGCGATCGCACGCTCGCGCCTGGCCAGTGCGTGTTCCTGCTCCCGCTCCTCCTTCAGGCGCGCCTTCTCGCGGCGCTGCCGCTCGCGCTCGAAGGACACCCGGGATTTGCGCGCGTCCTCTTCGTCGATCGCCGGTGGCGGTGGCGCCTTCTCCGCCTTCTTCGCCCTTGCTCGAGCCGCCGGCTTCGCCGTCGGCAGGTCCCTGGGCAGTGCCGGGTCCTCGCGGAACGCGCCCTTCGATCCGACCGGCCGGCGCAGCACCACGCCCGGTTTGGCCATCGTCGCGGCGACGACGTCCTTGTCGTGCGTCTCGCGCGCGAAGCCCTGGTGGAACAGGTTGGCACGCGAGCCCCAGGCCTCCAGCGCCGCCTTCATCGACGGCGCCGCGACCGCGAGGTCGAAGAAGCCGGCCGAGGTCTGGTAGGTCTTGAGCGGGCGCGCCATCGCTGGATCCCTTGCATATTCAAGTAATGAGTGTACAATCACTTACTTCTATCGGCATAGGGGGAGCCGCCCACATGACCAAGACGACCAAGGTCAAGGACTCGAAGAACCGCGAGTTCCGCATCGTGCGGCAGAAGACGCAGGTGACCTGCGGGCCGGCCTGCTGCCTGATCATGTGGGCCAACGTCAACGACAGCGACCCGCTGGCCGACGAGGGCGGCGTGATCGCGCTCAGCAAGGCTTTCCCCAAGGCGTGGAACGCCCTGACCGGGGCGGAGATCAACAACCTCTCCAGCGTGCTGCGCCAGATGGGCGTGCGTACCAAGGTCGAGACCTATACCGCGACCAACAGCCTGAAGACGGCGCTGGCGACCAAGGTCAAGCCGAAGAAGCCCGGCCTGGTGTTCGTCGAGTGGGAGACGGGCGCGGCGGTGAAGGGCCACTTCGTCGTCGTCGGCGCGGCCTCCTCGTCGGAGGACAAGTACACCATCCTCGACCCGTTCTACGGCCTGCAGGAGATGGTCGGCCTGCCGTTCTACTATCCCGACACGACCGAGCCCGACCCGCCGTCGCTGAAATTCTCCGGCGCCGTGGCGTTCGTCGAGTAGATCACGGCCGGCGCAGCAGCTCTTCCTGCGGCACGCCGGCTTCGTAGCGGCGCACCATGTCGTCGGGATCGAAGGCCACGCCGATCGGGTTCTTCAGGAACGCCTCGGTCTGCAGGTAGGCCGCCGCCGTTTCCTTGGTCGGCCAGGCATCGACCTGCAGCTCGATCGAGGTGCCGTCGGGGTCGTGGTAGTACATCGACACCGTGGGCCCGTGGTTGATCGGGCGGTAGGGCACGATGCCCTGGGCCTTCAGCCGCTTGTAGGTCGACAGCAGGTCGCCCAGGCTGCGATAGCCGTAGGCGAAATGCGCCAGGCCCCAGGCCCTGGCGTCGGGCGCCTGCAGGTCGGGCACGTTGACGATGGCCAGCCGATGATGCTCCTCGTCGTAGGTCAGGAAGCAGATGCGGCCGTCGTCGAACACCGTGCGGGCGTTGAGCACGGTCTCGTACCAGCGCCGCATCGCATCGTACTTCGAGGTGCGCACGACGAAATGCGCGAAGATCGCCGGCGAGCGCGGCTCGGTGTCGAGCGGGCGCTTCAGGTTGTCGGCTGTCGAGTCCATGGCGTGCCTCCCTCGCTCACGGCAGCGGCGGCGGCGGACCGTCGGGCCGGCGCAGCAAATCCTGCTCGGGCACGCCGGCCTCGTACTGGCGCACCATCTCCTCGGGATCGAAGGCGACGCCGATGGGATTGGCGGCGAAGGCGTCGCTCGTGAAGTAGGCGGTGGCTTCCTGCTTGGTCGCGTGCACGTCGACCTGCAGCTCGACCGAGTTGCCGTCGGGGTCGTGGTAGTACAGCGACACGGTGGGGCCGTGGTTGATCGGCCAGTAGGGCTCGATGCCCTCAGCCTTCAGCCGGCGCCAGGTCGCCAGCAGATCGTGCAGCGAGCGGTAGGTATAGGCGACGTGGTGCACGCCGCGCGCCTTGTCGTTGCGCGCCTGCAGCTCGGGCATGTTGATCAGCGCCACGCGATGATGCTCGTCGTCGTAGGTCATGAAGCAGAGCATCGGGCTCTCCTGCACCACGCGGGCATTGAGCACCGTGAGGTACCAGTCGCGCATCGCCGCGAGGTTCGAGGTCTGCATCACGAAGTGGGCGAACAAGGTCGGCGAGACCGGCCGCGCATCGAGCGGCCGCTTGAGGTTGTCGGCTCTGGAGTCCATGGTTGACCTCCATGTGGCTGGAGTTGTTGGCCAACACTACCACTTACTTTCCCCCGGAGGGGGAGCCATGACCATCGAATTCCTGATCACCACCTTCATCGTCGTGGCCTCGCCGGGCACCGGGGTGCTCTACACGCTCGCTGCCGGGCTGACGCGTGGCTCGCGCGCCAGCATCGTCGCCGCCTTCGGCTGCACGCTGGGCATCGTGCCGCACATGGCGGCGGCGATCCTCGGCCTGGCGGCCCTGCTGCACACCAGCGCGCTCGCCTTCCAGCTCTTCAAGTATGTCGGCGTCGCCTACCTGCTGTGGATGGCCTGGAGCACGCTCAAGGAGCGCGGCGCGCTCAGCGTCGATGAGCGCCAGACCGGCGCGCGCAGCTTCATGCACGTGACGATCGAGGCGATCCTGATCAACATCCTCAACCCCAAGCTCTCGATCTTCTTCCTCGCCTTCCTGCCGCAATTCGTCAGTACCGAGGAAGCACAGCCGCTCGCGAGCATGCTGATGCTCAGCAGCGTCTTCATGCTGATGACCTTCGTCGTCTTCGTCGGCTACGGCCTGCTCGCCGCCTCGATCCGCGACCACGTGATCTCGCGCCCCCGCGTGCTCACCTGGATGCGCCGCACGTTCGCC
>CAYNOF010000470.1:0-3605 GCA_964398335.1 uncultured Rhizobiaceae bacterium | reverse complement strand
TGATCACCAGGAACAGGATCGCCACCCAATAGGCGGAGCGCAGCGGCAATTGCGTCAAGGTACGCTCGATGCCGGCGAAATTCTCGCCCGACGCGATGAAACGGCGGACCGGCGCGAAGATTCGGCGCGCGCCCAGCAGGTTGAGGCCCAGCATCACGACGACGTCGATGATCAGGTTGACCGCGAACAACCGGAAGGCATCGTGCATCCAGCAGAAGACGGCGCTGATCAGGGTGTCGATGACGAACATCACCGACATGGCCATGTAGTACCGCCGGATGATGAAGCGGGCCTCGGTGTCGGGTGCGGCAGCCTGGTCGGTCACGCCGCCATCTTACAGCCCAAGATACGCCTGACGCACGCGATCGCTGTCGAGCAGGGACTGGGCGGTGCCCTCCAGCACGACGCGGCCGTTCTCCAGCACGTAGCCGCGCTGGGCCAGTTTCAGCGAGGCCATGACGTTCTGCTCGACCAGCAGGATGGCCATGCCGTCCGCGTGCAGGGTGCGGATGACGCGGAACACCTCCTGCGTCATGGCCGGCGACAGGCCCAGCGACGGCTCGTCGAACATGATCATCTCGGGCTGGCCCATCAGGCAGCGGCCGATCGCCAGCATCTGCTGCTCGCCGCCCGACAAGGTGCCGGCGGCCTGCCTGCGGCGCTCGTTGAGGCGCGGGAACAGCTCGAAGACGCGCCTGAGCGTCGCATCAGCCGCACCGCGCGCGCGCTTGAGCGTCGCGCCCATCTCCAGGTTCTCGAGCACCGAGAGATTGGGGAAGATCTGGCGGCCCTCGGCGACGTGGCCGACGCCCAGTTCGCAGACGCGGTGGCTCGGCCAGCCGGTGATGTCGGTGCCCTTGAAGGTGATGCGTCCGGCCGAGGGCTTCTGCATGCCGTGGATCGAGCGGATCAGCGAGCTCTTGCCCGCGCCATTGGCGCCGACGATGACGACGATCTCGCCCTGGCTGGCATTCAGCGACACGCCGTCGAGCGCGCGGGCATCGCCGTAGAACAGGTCGAGGTTCTCGACCGCCAGCATGTCAGTGCGACTCCTGGCCGAGATAGACGTCGAGCACGCGCTGGTCGCGCGCGATCGCGTCGGGCGGGCCTTCGGCGATCTTCTCGCCGTAGTTCAGCACGACGATGTGCTGGCTGATCGCCATCACCGCGCGCATGACGTGCTCGATCAGCAGGATGGTGAGGCCCGTGCGCGCGTTGAGCTCGCGCAGGAAGGCCACCATCTGGTCGGTCTCGGTCGGCCGCAGCCCGGCCATCACCTCGTCGAGCAGCAGCAGGCGCGGGCCGGTGGCGAGCGCGCGCGCCACCTCCAGCCGCTTGCGGTCGGGCAAGGTGAGGTTCGATGCCGTCATCGCGCGCTTGTCGTAGAGGCCAAGCTCGCTGAGCACGCCCAGCGCCTTCTCGCGCGCGCGATCGACGTGTGGCTGGCGCTTGAGCGCGCCGACGATGACGTTGTCCAGCACGGTGAGCGCGGGGAACGGCTTGACGATCTGGAAGGTGCGGCCGATGCCGGCGTCGCAGACGCGATCGGGCCTGAGCCCGGTGATGGTGCGGCCGTCGAGCTGCACCGTGCCCGTGCTCGGCGGGAAGACGCCGGCGATCATGTTGAAGGTCGTGGTCTTGCCGGCGCCATTGGGGCCGATCAGCGCATGGATCGCGCCTGCCGGCACGTCGAAGCTCACGTCGTGCACGGCGCGCAGGCCGCGGAAGCTCTTGCCCAGCGCCTGCACGCTGAGATGCGCGCCGCTCATCGCACGAAACCCAGCTTGCGGGCGAGCCAGGGCCACACGCCGTCGCGACGGAAGGCGATGATCAACAGGAGCGCGACGCCGTAGAAGATTTGCTTCAGCCCGGCGGTCTTCACGCCCAGCGCCTCGCCGATCCACTCGGCGGCCATGGTGAAGAGATCGCCGAGGCTCACCAGCAGCGCGGCGCCGACGATGGGGCCGAACAGCGTGCCCAGTCCGCCGATGATCGGCGCCAGGATCACCTCGATCGAACGGCCCATGGCGAACGCGCTCTCGGGGAACAGGTTCTTGTAGTAGAAGGCCGCCCAGGCGCCGCCGACCGCCGCCATGCCCGAGGAGATCAGCACGGCGAGCATCTTGCAGCGCAGCACGTCGACGCCGCTGGCCTGCGCCGCCTCGGGGTCCTCGCGGATGGCGAGCCAGTAGTAGCCCAGGCGGCTGGTCAGCAGCAGGCGGCAGGCGATCAGTGCCGCTGCGGCCATGGCGAGGATCGCGTAGTAGAACATCTCCGGCCCGCCGCGCAGCGCCCACAGGCTGGGCTCGCCCGAGACCTTGAGGAACAGCCCGCCCGAGCCGCCGACCCATTTGAAGTGGTCGAACAGGATGCGCGTGAACTCGGCGAAGGCGATGGTCAGCAGCGCGAAGTAGACGCCGGCCAAGGAGAAGCGGAAGCCGAGGAAGCCGACGATACCGCCGGCCAGCATGGCGACCACGATGCCGGCGATCATGCCGATCCACGGCGACAGGCCGAAATGCAAGGCAAGCGCCGCCGCGGTGTAGCCGCCCAGCCCGAGATAGAGTGCGTGACCCAGCGAGAGCTGGCCGGCGAAGCCCATCATCACGTTCCACGCCTGGCCGATATAGGCGAAGTAGATGATCAGGATCAGGATCGACAGCGGATAGGAGCCGATGAGCTGGGGCGCGGCGAGCAGCAGCGCGCCCAGCGCCACGAGCGCGATCAGCCCGCGCTGCGTCATGCCGCCGGTGAGACGTTGCCACATATGCTCAGCCCCGACGCGCGAACAGGCCCTGCGGCCTGAGCAGCAGCACGAGGATCAGCAGGCCGAAGCTGAACACGCTCTTCAGCGAGGGATCGAGCAGGAAGCCGGCGATCGCCTCGGACACGCCGATCAGCAGGCCGCCGGCGATGGCGCCGCGCAGGCTGCCCAGCCCGCCGATGATGACGATGGTGAAGGCCAGCAAGGTGTATTCGACCGACAGGAAGGGCTGCACCTGGACCAGCATGACGGTCAGCGCGCCGGCGGCGCCGACGCAGGCGGCGCCGATGCCGAAGGTGATGGCGTAGAGCCGCTTGACGTCCAGCCCGACCACCAGCGCGCCGGTGTAGTTGTCGGCCGCGGCGCGGATCGCCTTGCCGGTACGGGTGCGGCTGAAGAACAGGAACAGCAGGGCGGCGATGACCAGCGCGCCGCAGGCGGCATAGACCCGGACCTTATCGACCAGCAGGTCGCCGATCTCGAAGGAATCCAGCGAGTAGTCGAGCTGGACGCCCTGCGCATCGGGTCCGGCGATCAGCAGGCAGGCATTCACCAGGACGATGGCGATCGCCAGCATCAGGATGAACTGCATGTGTTCGGGCACGTTGATGAAGCGGTTGACCACGGTACGCTGCAGGCAATAGCCGAACACGAACAGGATGCCGGCGATCGGCACCAGCGCCAGCAGCGGATCGACGCCCATCACGGCGAAGGCGAACACGGCCAGGTACATGGCCACGACCATCATTTCGCCGTGGGCGAAATTGACCACTCGCATGACGCCGAAGATCACCGTCAGTCCGAGCGCCATCAGGCTGTAGACCATGCCGGTGAGCAGCCC
>CAYNOF010000469.1:0-3292 GCA_964398335.1 uncultured Rhizobiaceae bacterium | reverse complement strand
CGTAGCCGTCCTTCTGCAGCTCGTACTCCTCGGCATCGACGCTGCGCGACACGTCGATCGCGAGCACCAGGCGCAGATCGACGTCGATCGGATCGGCCAGCGCCCGGCGCCCTGCGAGCGGCACGAAAGCTGCGCCTGCCGCCGCGCGCATCATGTGACGACGCTTCATCCGCATGACCCTCCGGGTCGTTCGCCGTATATGTTCCGTCAAACCATCATCGAGGCAAAGGCAAGAGTGATGCCGCTGAGCGAGAGTGCGCAACGGGTGGAGAACTGGCTGGCCGCCCGCGGTTTGCCGGGTCGCGTCAGGGAAATGACGGCAAGCACACGCACGTCGGCGGAGGCCGCTGCGGCGATCGGCTGCACGGTGGCGCAGATCGCCAAGTCGCTGGTCTTCCGTGGCCGCGACAGCGGCGGTCCGCTGCTGGTCGTCGCCAGCGGCATCAACCGTGTCGACGAGAAGAAGCTGGCGGCGCTGGTCGGCGAGCGCATCGCGCGACCCGACGCCGACTATGTGCGCGCCGTCACGGGCTTCGTCATCGGCGGCGTGCCGCCGGTCGGCCACGACCCGGCGATCCGCACGCTGATCGATGACGACCTGCTGGCGCTCGATCCGATCTGGGCGGCGGCGGGCACGCCGGTCGCGGTGTTCCGGCTGACGGCGGTCGAACTCGTGGCGCTGACATCGGGCGAGGTGGCCGATCTCAAGGTCGCGTGATAGGGGGAAAGCGGCCTTCGACAGGAAAGCACCGTCTCGTGGATACCAGTTCGCTCGCACCGTTCCTTCCGCACGTCCTCAGGGATGCGACGATTCCGGGGCTGCCCAATCACTATCGCGGCAAGGTGCGCGACAACTACGACCTGCCCGACGGCCGGCGCATCCTGATCGCCAGCGACCGGCTGAGCGCCTTCGACATCATCCTCACGGCGCTGCCGTTCAAGGGCGAGGTGCTGACGCAGACGGCGCGTTTCTGGTTCGACGCCACGCGCGACATCTGCGCCAACCACGTCATCGAGTATCCCGATCCCAACGTGCTGGTGTGCCGGCGGCTGAAGATCATGCCGGTGGAGGTCGTGGTGCGCGACTACCTCGCCGGCACGACCTCGACCTCGATCTGGTCGATGTACAAGGCGGGCAAGCGCACGATGTACGGCGTGACCTTGCCCGACGGCCTGCGCGAGAACCAGAAGCTCGACGCCACGATCATCACGCCGACGACCAAGGCGATGGATGGCGCGCACGACGCGCCGCTGACGCCCGACGAGATCGTGTCGCGCGGCCTGCTGACGGCGGCGCAGTGGCAGGAGACGACGCGGCTGGCGCTGGCGCTGTTCGCGCGCGGCCGCGAGATCGCGGCGAAGCACGGGCTGATCCTGGTCGACACCAAGTACGAGTTCGGCTTCGACGAGGCCGGCGCCATCGTGCTGGCCGACGAGATCCACACGCCCGACAGCAGCCGCTACTGGTTCGCCGATTCCTATCCGCACCGCTTCGCGGCGGGTGAACGGCCGCAGAGCTTCGACAAGGATTTCGTGCGCACCTGGGTGACGGCGCGCTGCGATCCCTACAAGGATCCGATCCCGACGATCCCGGACGACGTGATCCTCGACGCCGCGCGCGTCTATATCGAGGCGTTCGAGATGATCACCGGCCGGACCTTCGCGCTGCCGGCGAAGGCCGAGTCGGTGATCGATCGTATCCGCGCCAACCTCGCGCGCTACAGCGCGGCGTAGTCGATCGGCGCGTCCTTGTTGAGCCGCGTCGTCGGCTCGGGCATCGGGTACTTCAGGCCGGTGGCGCAGTTGAACAGCATCACGCGCTCGTCCTTGCGGATGCGGCCGTCGCCCAGCGCCTTCAGGTATCCGGCATAGGTCGCAGCGCCCTCGGGGCAGAGCAACAGGCCCTCGGTCTTGCCGACTTCGACCCGCGCCTTCTCGATCGCGTCGTCGTCGACGGCGATGGCGAAGCCGTTGGAATCGCGCACGGCGTCGAGGATCAGGAAGTCGCCGATCGCCACCGGCACGCGGATGCCCATGGCCACGGTGTGGGCATTCTGGAAGAGCTCGGCATGGCGCGCGTTGCTCTCGTAGGCCTTGACGATCGGCATGCAGCCGGTGGCCTGCACCGCCACCATGCGCGGCTTGCGCTTGAGCCAGCCCATCGCCTCGAGCTCGTTGAACGCCTTCCACATGCCGATCAGGCCGGTGCCGCCGCCGGTCGGGTAGAGGATGACGTCGGGCACGTCCCAGCCGAGCTGCTCGGCCAGCTCCAGGCCCATCGTCTTCTTGCCCTCGATGCGATAGGGCTCCTTCAGGGTCGAGAAATCGAACCAGCCGCCCTGGGCCTTGCCGGTGCCGACGATCTTGCCGCAATCGTTGATCAGGCCGTTGACGCGGTAGAGCCGCGCGCCCTGCAGCTCGGTCTCGGCCATGTTCACCACGGGCGTATCGTCGGGGCAGAGCACGATGCTCTCGATGCCCGCGCGCGTGGCGTAGGCGGCGAGCGCGGCGCCCGCGTTGCCGTTGGTCGGCATGGCGATCTTCCTGACGCCGAGCTCCTTGGCCATGCTCACGGCCATGGCGAGGCCGCGGGTCTTGAACGAGCCGGTGGGCAGGCGTCCCTCGTCCTTCACCAGGATCTCGCCGCCACCCAGCTTCTTCTGCAGGGTCGGCAGTGGCACCAGCGGCGTCCACATCTCGCCCAGCGTGACGACGTTGCAGTCCTCGGTGACCGGCAGAAGCTCGCGGAAGCGCCACATGTCCTGCGGCCGCTCCTTCAGCGCCTCCTTGCTCACCGCCTTTTTCGCCGCCTCCAGATCGTAGCGCACGACGATGGGAAAGCCCTTGGGCGAGAGGTTGTGCAGCGTGCCTTTGTCCAGGCGCTCGCCGGTCATGCCGCATTCGAGATGGGTGATGGTACTGCGCACCGCGCGACTCCGATTTGGGCTGCGAACGAGGAAAAGCGCTGCCACCGCGCGGTGACAGCGCTTTCCATAGACAGGATCAGGATAGCGCGTTCTCGGAGAACGCGCGGCGCTCAGTTCTCGTCGTCGCCGTCGTCGTCACGGCGCCTGCGGTCGCCGCGATCGAAGTCACGCCGCGGGCGGTCATCCGATGGCGGAGGAGCACTGGGGCCACCGCGGTCAAAACCGCCGACCCGCGGCGGATACCCGCCACGGCCGCCGCCGCCCCGGTCGAAGCCGCCGCCACCGCCGCCGTAGCCACCGGCGTCGCGGCCACCGCCGCCGCCGCCGCCGTAGCCACCGCCACGCGGGCCGCCATAGCCGCCACC
>CAYNOF010000468.1:0-17231 GCA_964398335.1 uncultured Rhizobiaceae bacterium | reverse complement strand
GGCGATGCCGGCGGCCTCGACGGCCTTGAGGTCCTCGACGATCTTGGCCGGCGGGCCGACCAGGATCGACTTGCTGGTGAGCTTCTCCGGCCGCATCTCGCGCAGGAGGTTCACGATCTCGACGAAGTACTTGTAGGTCGGCGGCACCTTCTCGCCCGACGACGAGGGGAAAGCGGCGATCAGCGCGTCGTGGAAGTAGCGGATCAGCGCCTCGCGGCCATAGGCCTCCTCCTGCGGCGTCGAGGCGATGTGGATGAAATAGGAGCACATCGCGCGCCGCGCCGGGCGCTTGTGTGCCTGCTCGCAGGTCTCGCGATAGACGCGCACCGCGTCGGCCAGCGAGCCGTAGACCATCGCCGCGGCGAAGGGCGCGTAGATGATGTTCCAGTCGTGGCGCGCCGCCAGCTCCATCGACGGGCGCGAGAAGCAGGCCACGTAGGGCCGCAGCGGCTGTTGCGCCGGCTTGGGCCGCACCTCGATGTTGTCGAACTGGAAGAAGCGGCCCTTGTGCGACCACTTGCCGGTCTCGGTCCAGGCGCGCCAGACGACCTCCAGCCCCTCGGCGAAGAGCTCGGCGGAGGCGTCGAAACTGGCCTGGAACGGGCCGTACTCCAGCCGGTCGTAGCCGCGACCGGCGGCGAAGTCGACGCGTCCATCAGACAGCAGGTCGAGCGTCGCCCATTCCTCCGCGACATGCAGCGGATGATGCACCGGCAGGAGCGTCACCGCCGGCGCCAGCCGGATGCGTTTCGTGGCACCGGCGATCTGCGCCAGGATCGCCAGCGGGCTGGCGTTGACGCCCAGCAGGTTGAAATGGTGCTCGCCGATCCAGGCCGAGTTCAGCCCCACCGTCTCGGCCCACAGCGCCTCGGCGTAGATGTCCTTGATGAAGGACTCGGCGCTGCGCGGATTGTCCCCGTAGCGGTTGTCGCTCAGCGTGAAGTAGCCGAAATCCAGCGCCATCGCAGCCTCCCATCTGTCATTGCCGGCGATCCTGCGCCCGGCCGAATATATTTGTAAATGCAAATATTTGCCCGCGAGCCCGGCCGCCTTAGGCTCCGCCGCGATCCGAACCGAGGAGATCCAGATGGCCCGCGTCCGCTACGTCGCCCCCGAGGAATTGTCGCCCGAGAACAAGGACGTGATCTGGCGCGACCGGCCGATCTATCGCGCGCTGGCCAACAGCCTCGACGGCGCGCGCGCCTTCAACGGCATCGCCCGCTGGATCCGCTTCAGCAGCAAGCTCGACAGCCGCCTGCGCGAGCTGGTGATCCTGCAGATCGGCTACGTCGCCTCCTCACCCTACGAATGGGCGCACCACATCGAGCTCGGCCGCGAGTTCGGCGTGAAGGACGCGGACATCGATGCGCTGATCCTGGAGTCGAAGGGCGGCACCAGCGCGCTGCCCGCGTTCGAGCGTGCGCTCCTGGCAGCGGCGCGCGAGATGGAGATTGGCAGGCGCGTTTCGGACGCCACCTTCGCGGCGCTCAGGGAGAAGCTCGACGACGAGATGATCGTCGAGTTCACCCTGTTCGCCAGCTTCTACTGCGCCGTGGTGCGCGTGCTGGCGACGCTCGAGATCGACCTCGAGCCGGAGCTGCTGCCGCTGCTCAAGCGGTTTCCGCTGCCGTGACCTTCTGCTGGCCCGGATAGTCGGCGTCGAGCTCGAAGGGATACGGCCCGGCGAACCGGCCGACATAGGCGGTGTGGCTGATCAGGCCGGCGGCCTCGTCCCAGGTGTGGATCTGGTAGGCCGGCGGCTCCATGGTGAAGGTCGAGGGCTCGTTGCCGGGCGCCAGGTGCAGGGTCACCTGGTGCGCCGTGCTCGGCGCCACCGAGCCGATGGTGCCGGCCCAGCGGGTCACGATCGGGCGATGATGGTGGCCGCAGACGACGCGCTCGACGTGGCGATGCTTGCCGATCACCGCGGCCATCTTCTCGCCGTCGCGGCAGTTGATGTCGTCCATCGCCGCCAGCCCGGTCGAGAACGGCGGATGATGCATGAAGACCAGCGTCGGCCGCTCGCGCTCCTCGTACAGCCGCGCGTCGAGCCAGCGCAGGCGCTGCTCGCACATCCGGCCGTAGCCGGCGCCGGGCACGATGCTGTCGAGGCCGATCAGCCGCACGTCGTTGTCCTCGACGACGTAGTGCAGGAACTCGCCGTCATCAGGGAGATAGCCGTCGTCGCCGAAGGCGGCGGCCATCTCGGTCCGGCGGTCGTGATTGCCGGGCACGAGATAGACCGGCATCTCCAGCGCCGAGAGGATGCGGCGCAGCTCGGCGTATTCCTCGGGCAGGCCGCAATCCGTCAGGTCGCCGGTGGCAATCACCACGTCGGGCAGCCGCGGCAGGCCGTTGATGGCCGCGACCGTGGCTTCCAGCATGTCGTTGGTCTCGACCACGCCGTACGCCCGCTTTCCACGCGGGCGTACGTGCAGGTCGGTGATCTGGGCGATCATCATGGCGTCACCTCCGCTCAGGGCAGCTTCAGCGCGGTCGACTCGACATAGGGCTTCAGCAGCTCGTCGGCCTTCTTCTGCGCATCGCGCACGGCGGCGTCGGGCTTCTTCTTGCCGTTCATCACCGCCTGCACCTCGTCCTCCAGCGCCTTGCGCACCGCGACGGTCTGGTAGGTCGCGAACCACGGCTGGGCATAGACCAGCTGGTCGAGCGCCACCTTGGCGTCGGGGTTCTTGGCGATGAAGTCCTTCATCTCGGCGGTGTCGTAGGCCGATTTGCGCGGCGCGAAGTAGCCGGTGAAGCGGCTCCAGCCGCCCAGCACCTCGGTCGAGGACAGCCACTTGATGAACTTCCAGCCGGCCTGCTGGCTGGCCTCGCTCTGGCCCTTGAACATCACCAGCGAAGCGCCGCCGATCGGCGCCGCGTTGCGCACGTTGCGCGGCACGAAGCCGACATTGTAGGCGCTCTTCATGTTCTCGCGGATGAAGGAGAGCGAGCCGGTCGACAGCAGCACCATCGAGGCCTTGCCGGCGAAGAACTGCGTCGACACGCCGCCGGCCTCGACGACGCCGGGCTGCATCACCTTGTGCTTGTGGATCAGGTCGTCGACGAAGGTCACGGCACCCAGCATCGAGGGCGTGTCGTAGTAGACCTCGCCGCCGTAATCCTGGTTGAAGTAGCGCCCGCCGTTGGACATCGCCAGCGCACTCATCAGCCAGCCGAGATAGTCGTAGCCCGCCGGCATCAGGAAGCCGTAGCGCTCGACCTTCTCGCCGTCGCGCCTGGTGAGCTTCTTCGCCGCATCGACCAGCTCGGCCCAGGTCTGCGGCGGCTTGGCGGGATCGAGTCCGGCCTCCTTGAAGTGATCGACGTTGTAGTAGAGCAGCGGCGTCGAGTTGTGGAACGGCACGCCGTAGAGCTCGCCATCGACCATCGCGTTGATGTGCAGCGCCGGCCAGAAATCGGCGAGGAACTTCTCGCGCGTGAAACCGTCGGCCTTCAGGAACGGCTCGAGGGAGATGATGTCACCGGCGAGCTTGAGGTCGACGGTGAAGTTGGCGCTCATCAGCACCACGGCCGGCGGCTTGCCGGCCTTGGCCGCGGCCTGCGCCTTGAGCTTGGTGTCGTCGTAGCCGCCGGTATAGACCGCGGTGACCTCGACCTCCTTCTGGCCCTCGTTGTAGAGCTTGACCAGCCGCGTCATCTCGCGCGCCAGCTTGCCCTCGACCGGAACCGGGAAGAAGAACTCGATCCTGGTCTGCGCCTGCGCCACCGACGCGCCCGCACATCCCGCAACCAGCGCCAGCGCGCCGGCCGCCACACGTCCGATGAATGACATGGCCACCCCCTATCCCTTGATCCCGCTGAACACGAAGCTGTCGACGAAGCGGCGCTGGAACGCGACGAAGGCCACGGCGAGCGGCGCCATGACCAGGAGCGTGCCGGCCGCCAGCACGCCCCATTCCTTGCCGCCCTCGGCGCCGCGCGTGAACGCCGCGAGGCCGATGGTCAGCGTGTGGTTGTCGGGATCGTTGATCACCATCAGCGGCCACAGGAACTCGTTCCAGTGCGCGGTGACCGAGACGATGGCGAAGGCGACCAGGCCGGGCCGCGCCATCGTCAGCAGCACGTACCAGACCACCGCCCACCACGGCGCGCCGTCGATCGCCGCCGCTTCCTCGAAATCGCGCGGGATGGCGCGGAAGGTCTGGCGCATCAGGAAGGTGCCGAAGGCCGAGGCGAAGTACGGCGCCATCGCGCCGGCCAGGGAGTCATAGAGGCCGAGATCGACGATGGTGCGCAGGTTGGGCACGATCAGCGCCGGCGGCACGAGCATGAGCTGCAGCAGGAAGGCATAGAACAGCACGTCGCGGCCGGGGAAGCGCAGCCGCGCGAAGGCGTAGCCGGCGAGGCTGATGGTGACGCACTGCACCAGCAGCACGCCGCTCACGACGATGGCGGTGTTGACGTAGTAGAGGCCGAAGGAGCCGCTATCGAGCGCGTTGCGGAAGTTCTCGAGCGTCGGATGCAGGTCGGGAAGCAGGCTCGCCATGCCGGCGCTGCCCGCGCCTTCGGGCCGGAACGCGGCCACCACCGTCCAGATGAACGGCGCCGCCCAGACGAAGGCCACGGCCGAGACCAGCGCCAGCAGCAGCAGCGTGGCGATGTCGCGCTCACGCCGCACCGCGACCTCCCCGCTCCATGGTGCGGATCGAGCCCAGCGAGATCGCCAGCAGGATCGCGACGCTGATCACCGTCGCGGCGGCCGCCTTGCCATAGTCGAAATTCTCGTGCGCTTCCTGGAAGATGTAGAACAGCAGCAGGTTGGTGGCGTTGCTCGGCCCGCCCTTGGTCAGCACCACCACGTGGTCGACGTTGGTCAGCACGTTGATCAGCGCGATCACCACGACGAAGGCCGTGGTCGGCGCCAGCGCCGGCAGGATCACGTACCACAGCCGCTGCAGGCCGTTGGCGCCGTCGATCATGGCGGCTTCGATGGTGTCGCCGGGGATGTTCTGCAGCCCGGCGATGTAGAAGAGCATGTAGTAGCCGGCGTTCTTCCACACCGTGAGCCCGATGATCGACCACAGCGCCACGTCGCTGTCGCCCAGCCAGTTCGGGCTGCTCAGTCCCAGCTTGCCGAGATGGAAGTCGAGCAGCCCGACATTGGGCAGGAAGATGAAGAAGAACAGCGAGGCCGCCGCCACCAGCGGCACCAGCGAGGGGAAGAAGAAGATCGTGCGCAGCACCGCCGCCAGCCGCGTCGAGCGCTGCACCACGAGCGCGAAGAGTAGCGCCAGCACGATGGTCGGCACCATCGTGCCCAGCGCATAGACGAGGTTGTTGATCAGTGCCTGGTGAAAGGCCGGGTCGGACAGCACCGAGCGGAAATTGGCCAGCCCGGCGAAGCGCGCCGGCTCGCCGCTGCCGTGACGGCTGACATGCAGCGAATCGACGATGACGCGGATCACCGGCAGGTAGGTGAACAGCATCAGGAACAGCAGCGACGGCGCCAGCAGCGCGTAGGGGAACCACCAGGCGCGGCGCGGCCGGCGCGCGAGGCGCGCCCGCGGCGGGTCCGCTGCGCCGGCGGGGGCTGCGTCGAGGGACACCATCGCCGGCGCTGGTAGGCGCCCGTGATAAACACCGCGTGACGAATGCGTGACGCTGTGATGACAAGTCGGAGGTTCCCGGGGATCGCGCGCGATCCACCGACCGTCATCCAACCATCATCGATCGGTAAGAATCGCGACACCCCGCGACCGTAAGTCCCGCCGCTACAAGAACGTGGGGTGGCTGAATGGCGGGAGTATCGCTGCGCGCGATCGGCAAGTCGTTCGGCGCCACCGAAGTGCTGCGCGACGTGTCGCTCGACGTCGGCGAGCGCGAGTTCCTCACCCTGCTGGGACCCTCGGGCTGCGGCAAGAGCACGCTTCTGCGGGTGATCGCCGGGCTGGAGCGCCAGGACCTGGGCAGCGTCATGATCGGCGGCCGCGCCGTCGACGGGCTGCGCCCGGCCGAGCGCGACGTGGCGATGGTGTTCCAGAGCTACGCGCTCTACCCGCACATGAGCGCCGGCGAGAACATCGCCGTGCCGCTGATGATGCGCCGCTCCAGGCCGTGGCAGCGCCTGCCGGTGCTGCGCTGGATGAGCCCGCAGGCCCGCCGCATCCGCCGCGACGTCGAGGCCGAGGTGGCGCGCGTCGCCGGCTCGCTCGACATCGGCCACCTGCTGGCGCGCCGCCCGGGCCAGCTCTCCGGCGGCCAGCGCCAGCGCGTGGCGCTGGCGCGCGCCATGGTGCGCCAGCCGCGCGCCTTCCTGATGGACGAGCCGCTTTCCAACCTCGACGCCAAGCTGCGCGTGCAGGCGCGCGCCGAGATCGCCGAGCTGCATCGGAGGCTGGCCACCACCTTCGTCTACGTCACCCACGACCAGGCCGAGGCGATGACCATGTCGGATCGCGTCGCGGTGATGATGGACGGCCAGATCCTGCAGGTCGCGGCACCCTCGGCGATCTACGACGATCCCGCCGACCTGCGTGTCGCCGAGTTCGTCGGCAGCCCGCGCATCAACACGCTCGAGGGCGTGATCCGCAGCGACGGCGCGGTCGAGGTCGACGGCATCGCGATGCCGGTCCGCCTGCGCGCGGAGGCCGGCAGCCGCGTGACCTTGGCCTTCCGGCCCGAGCACGCGAGCCTCGACCGGCACGACGCGGCCGGCGCGATTCCCGGCGTGGTGCGTCATCGCGAGAACCTCGGCTCCGACCTGTTCGCGCATGTCGTGCCTGATGGCGCGAGCCTGGCGCTGATCCTGCGCCTGACGCCGCAGCGCATCGGCGAGGTGGCGATGGACAGCGCGGTCGGCGTGCGTCCGTTGCCGCAGCACATCCTGGCCTTCGACGCCGATGGCCGGCGGCTGGCGAGAACGGCGTGACCGTCGCCTCGCTGCCCGCGCCCGACAGAGCCGCGACCGCGCCAGGCATCGGCCGGCAGGCACGCGCCGAGGCGCTGGCAGCGTGGGCGCTGGCGGCACCCGCGACCTTCCTGCTGGTCGCCATCCTGCTGCTGCCGACCCTGGCGACGGTGCTGCTGTCGTTCACCGACTGGCAGTTCGGCGCCGCGACGTTCAACTGGGTCGGGCTGAACAACTACGCCAAGCTGTTCGGCGATCGCGTGTTCTGGAAGTCGCTCAGCAACACGCTGCTCTATGTCGGCTTCGTCGTGCCGGCCTCGGTGGTGCTGGCGCTGGTCGCCGCGATCCTGATCGAGTCGGGCAGCTCGCTGCGCGGCTTCTACCGCGCCGCCTATTTCCTGCCGGTCACCGCCACGCTGATCGCCATGGCGACGGTGTGGGAGATCATGCTGCATCCCAGCATCGGCCTGATCAACCTGCTGAGCGACTCGCTGGGCCTGGGCAAGCACAACTGGCTGAAGAACCCCGGCCTGGCGCTGCCCTCGCTGGCGGCCATCGGCGTCTGGCAGATGGTCGGCCTCAACATGGTGCTGTTCCTCGCCGGGCTGAAATCGATCCCGCGCGATCTCTACGAGGCGGCCGCGATCGACGGCGCCGACGGCTGGTGGAGCCGCTTCACCACGGTGACCTGGCCGATGCTGGGGCCGGCCTCGCTGTTCGTGCTGGTGATCTCCTCGATCCGCAGCTTCCAGGTCTTCGACACCGTGGCGGTGCTCACCGAAGGCGGGCCCAGCAAGGCCACCGAGGTGCTGCTCTACACCATGTACCAGGAAGGCTTCGGCTTCTTCCGCGCCGGCTATGGCGCTTCGATCACCGTGGTCTTCCTCGCCTTCGTGCTGCTGCTGACCCTGATCAAGGTGCGGCTGGCCGAGCGCCGCGTGCACTACGCATGAACGCCGCATCGCTCTCGCTGCCCGCCGCGGCGCTGCGCCACCTGCTGCTGATGACGGGCGCCATCGTGATGCTGGCACCCTTCGTCTGGATGCTGTCGCTGTCGCTGCGCGCGCCCGACGACATCTTCACGCCCGACCTTCACCTGATCCCGCAGAAATGGGCCGCGCTGCGCAACTACAGCGCCGCGTTCCACAAGGTGCCGATGCACCGCTACCTGCTGAACGGCGCGCTGGTGACGGCGACGATCTTCACCCTGCAGGTCGCCTTCGCCCTGCCGGCGGCTTACGCGCTGGCCAAGCTGCGCTTCGGCGGCGCCAGGCCGATCTTCGCCCTGGTGCTGTTCGGCCTGCTGATCCCCTCGCACGTGCCGGCGATCCCGCACTACATCATGCTGAGCCAGGTCGGGCTCTTGAACTCCTATGCCGGGCTGGTGATGCCCTCGATCATCTCGGTCTTCGGCATCTTCTGGATCCGCCAGTTCTTCCGCACCATTCCCGACGACCTGCTGCACGCGGCGCGGCTCGACGGCATGGGCGAGCTCGAGATCGTCTGGCGCATCATGCTGCCGGCCGCGGCGCCGGCGCTGACCGCCTTCGGCATCCTCTCCGTCGTCATCCACTGGAACGACTATTTCTGGCCGCTGCTGATCGTCACCAGCCCCGACATGGCGATGCCGGCGCTGGGCACGGTCTACCTGCGCAACACCGAGGCCGGCATCGACTACGGCCCGCTGATGGCCGGCGCCGTGATCATCACCGCGCCGCTGGTGCTGTTCTTTCTCGCCGCGCAACGGCGGTTCATCGAGGGCATGACGCTCTCGGGCATCAAGTGAAGGACGGAACAGGAGAGGCCCATGCTGAGACGCACGATGATGAAGACGATGGCCGCCGGCAGCGCGCTGCTGGCGGCGCCGGCGATCGCCCAATCGGCGACGGAGATCGTCGTCGAATACTCGATCCCCGATCTGTTCAAGACCCTGCACGAGGATCTCGCGGGCGCGTTCATGAAGGCCAACCCGCAGTACAAGGTCACCTTCCGCGCGCCGCAGCCGGGCTACGAGGAGATCACCCAGAGCGTGCTGCGCGCCGCCGTCACCAACACCCTGCCCGACGTCGCCTATCACGGGCTGAACCGCCAGCGCGTCTTCGTCGATCGCGGCATCGCCCAGCCGCTCGAGGGCTTCATCGCCGCCGACCCGCAGTTCAAGGATTTCGGCCATGCGCCGGGCCTGCTCGATGTCGGCAAGATCAAGGGCAAGCAGTACGGCATCGGCTTCTCGCTCTCGACGCCGATCATCTACGTCAACGGCGACCTGGTGGAGAAGGCCGGCGGCAAGCTCGACGCGCTGCCCGCGACCTGGGACGGCATCTTCGAGCTGGCGCGCAAGGTCAAGGCGCTGGGCGGCAACACCCAGGGCTTCCACTACGACTGGGACATCACCGGCAACTGGATGTTCCAGGCGCTGGTCTTCGCCCAGGGCGGTGCCATGCTGAGCGAGGACGAGAAGAAGGTCGCCTTCGACGCCGAGCCCGGCAAGCAGGCGGTCGGCACGCTGTCGCGCATGGTCAAGGAAGGCACGATGCGCGACGTCTCGCAGTCGGTGTCGCTGCAGGATTTCACCTCGGGCACCATGGGCATCTGGGGCCACTCGACCTCGCGCCTGGGCGGCGTCACCAAGCAGGTCGCCGACAAGTTCAAGCTGCGCACCGCCGCCTTTCCGATCACGCCCGACGGCCGCCTGCCGCTGGGCGGCAACACCGCGATGATGTTCGCCAAGGATCCGGCCAGGCAGAAGGCGGCCTGGGAGTACATCAAGTTCGCCACCGGCCCGGTCGGCGCCACGATGATGGTCAAGGCCACCGGCTACTTCCCCTCGGCGCTGAAGGCCGCCGAGGACCCGGCGCTGCTCAAGGATTTCTATGCCGCCAACCCCAATCACCTCGTGGCCATGAAGCAGCTGCCCAAGGCCACCGGCTGGTACGCCTTCCCGGACGAGAACGGGCTGAAGATCACCGACGTGATCAAGGACCACCTGCAGTCGGTCGTGGCGCAGAAGGCCGAGCCGATGACGGCGCTGGCGACCATGTCGAAGGAAGTGCAGGCGCTGCTGCCGGCGTAAGCCATCGGCCCGCCTTCTGCCTCCACGGGAAGGCAGGACGTTCACATGGTTCCGCATGGTCTCGCCGGCAGGGTGGCGTCGACGATGTCCAGGCGGAACGGCTGGCGGAAATCGGCGGCGACGGGCGCGGACGGCGAGTCGGCCCGCCGCTGCGCCTCGTCCAGCGTCACGCGTGTCTCGTGCAATTCCCGCTCGAGCCGCCGATTCTCTTGGTTGCTATGGTCGACCCGGTGCGGCGGGTCCGCACCATGCCGCTCCTGTGCCGCGTGCGTGTCGTCGAGCTGCCGCCGCAGCCGCCGATACTCTTCTTCTCTATGGTTGAGCGAGCGTTCGCAGGCCGCGTAGCGCTGCCGGTCCTCTGCCGTCAGCCCCGGTGCCGGCTTCCGGACCAGCACGCCCAGCTGTTTCGTGGGCGCCGCCAGCGCCTGCAGCTTGCCGAGCTTCAGGGTGACCCGCTGCTCGCCGTTTCTATGGTCTGCGATCCTCAGCTCGAGAATGCCCGCCTGCTGCGCCAGGCTGGCCTTGTCCAGATCGACGCGCAGCCGGCCATCCGCGAAGTCGGCGATCTTGGCGTATTCCCGGGCGATGCGCTGGCGGCCTTCGGCGAGGGCGGCCTCGATGCGCGGGTCGCGCTGCAGGCGCGAGGCGCTGGGCTGGGCGCCGCGCGGCCAGTAGCCGGCGCGGGATGTGGCCTCGGTGGCGTTGCCATCCTTGAGGTATTCCGCGACGAAGCGCCCATGACGAGGCGAGAGTGAGCGGGGCGAGTGGTATGTGGCGTCGGTGGTCATGCCGACGAGGGTACGCGCGACGCCGCCGAGCCCCTATTCCTGCCCCTATAAATGTCGTGAACGTCCCTCGGAGGCCGATCGCATATGGCTTTTTGGTTCTTCGGGCCGCGGCGCTCATGATGCGTCGCCGGAGCGACGCGGCTCAAGCGTCTTGAAAGCCCCGCCGGAGGGAAGCGAGGTCTTGCTTCAGCTCGCGGCGCGCTCGCGTGCCACGCTCTCGAGCAGCCATTGCACGAAGGCCTTGATCTTGGGCCGGCGCATGCGCTCGGTCGGCGCGACGACGTAATAGGCGCTGTCGCTGGGCAGGGCCACGTCGAAGGGCGCCACCAGGCGGCCGGCCTTGAGGTCGGCGGCGACCAGCGGGCGATGGCCCAGCGCCACGCCGACGCCGTCGAGCGCCGCCTGGATCGAGGACAGCGCCAGGTCGAAGAGCACGCCGCGCGAGGCATCGACACCCTTCACGTTCGCCGCGGTCAGCCAGACCTGCCAGTCGTCGCGGAAGGTCGAGACGTGCAGCAGCGTGTGATGCTTCAGGTCGGACGGCTTGCGCAACGCCTTGGGGCCCTTGAGCAGCGAGGGCGCGCAGACCGGAAAGACGTCCTCGGCGACCAGGAACTCCGCCTGCAATCCGCCCCAGTGGCCCCGGCCGTAGCGGATGCCGACATCGATGTCGTCGCGGCCGAAATCGACCAGATGCGTGCTGGTCGAGATGCGCACGTCGATCTCGGGATGCTTCTGCTGGAAGCCGCCCAGCCGCGGCACCAGCCACTTGGTGGCGAACGACGCGGTGGTCGTGACGGTGAGCGGGCCCGAGGCATCCTTCTGCAGCAGGCGCTCGGTCGCCTCGTGCAGCAGGTCGAAGGCCTGGCGGATTCCCGGCAGATAGGCCTGGCCCGACTCGCTCAGCAGCAGCGCGCGGTTGCGGCGGATGAACAGCTTCAACCCGAGGCGATCCTCGAGCCCGCGGATCTGATGGCTGATCGCCGCCTGCGTGACGTTGAGCTCGTTGGCCGCCTCGGTGAAGGAGAGGTGCCGCGCAGCGGCCTCGAAGGCCCGCAACCCGTTCAGCGATGGCAGCGCCCGGCGCATTCCTGGCTCCCTAAATTCATAAGATTCGCTCACCTATGATGGACGAGTCGTCGTTTGTAAAGACACCCCCTGGAGCGCAATTACAATCCATCGAAAGAGCCACCCAGGAGGTCGCCATGACCACCGCCGACAGCTTCAGCCCGAGAGACCCTACACAAACTGAGCTTATCCGATATTTCGACCGCGACCTGGTCACCCCGGATCACTTCGCCGTCGAAGCCAAAGCCCGCCGCGACCGCGCGGCGCTGATGGGCGAGATGATCGGCGAGGGCGCCGCCTGGCTGTGGCAGCGCGTGACGCACTTCGGCGAAACCAGGTCACCGGCGATCGCCAGCTGTCGCGTCGACCACATCCAGTTCTAGTCGCGGCCTCCTGGTCGCGCGCCGTTCGCACACACCCGAATTCACTGGAGACTTCCATGAGCACCTTCACCGTCGCCGATCTGCGCGACCATCCCACCGAGAGCATCCTCGCGCGCGTGCCGGGCACCCTGGCGCTGTGGCGCAAGCGGGCCCGCGAGCGGGCCGAGATCGCCAGGCTGAGCGCCCGCGACGCGCGCGATCTCGGCATCGATCCCGGCGTCCTCGCCTACGAGGCGAACAAGCCGTTCTGGCGGGCCTGACACACCCCACGGTGTCCTCCCGCTGACCGCGCCGGCGACCGGATCCTCCCACCGGTCGCCGGTTTCTTTTTGGAAGCAGCGGTCGGGCCGCCAGCCGAGACACACGATACAAATCCCCCGGCCCGCGAAATCTCCGCGAGACAGTCGCCCGATACCTTCCCCTCATCGACGGACGTGCACGGCGTGCCCGTCACATGAGCCAAGGAGTAGTCCCGATGCTCAACGCCTGGGTCCTGTCCCTGATCATCTGCTCGGCGACGCCGCTGCCCGACGGCGGCTATTGCGAGACCCGTGCCGTGGACTACGCGCTCAGCCGCGAGCAGTGCAAAGCGGCGCTGGCCGCCGAGACGCCGCGAATCAAGGCGCCGATGCGCTTGGAATGCACCGAAGATCCGGCACTGTCAGCCGCGCTTGAAGAGGTGGATGACCCGGGCGACGCCGCACCACCCTTGTCGCGGGCAAACATCCGCCGGGCACGGTAGGGTCCAGGTCCGAGACACCGCATCTTCTCGCCGGTCGCCGGTTTCTTTCGGGCTACCGAGACAATCGGATTGTTGGGCCAGACGCGCGCCACGTCGTACGACTCCCGACCTCGGCAGGGAGAGCGAAGCGATGATCGATCTCTACTATTGGACCACGCCCAACGGTCACAAGGTCACGATGTTCCTCGAGGAGACCGGGCTGCCCTACAGGGTGATCCCGATCAACATCGGCAAGGGCGAGCAGTTCCAGCCCGACTTCCTAAAGATCGCGCCCAACAACCGCATCCCGGCGATGGTCGATCACGCGCCCAGGACCGGCGGCGCGCCGATCAGCCTGTTCGAGTCCGGCGCCATGCTGCTGTACCTCGCCGACAAGACCGGCCAGTTCATCCCGCCGGACGAGCGCGGCCGCGCCGAGGTGCTGCAATGGCTGTTCTGGCAGATGGGCGGGCTGGGGCCGATGGCCGGCCAGAACCATCACTTCAAGACCTACGCCGTGGAGAAGATCCCCTACGCCATCGACCGCTACGTCAACGAGACCAACCGGCTCTATGGCGTGCTCAACAAGCGGCTGGCCGATCGCGAATACGTCGCCGGCGCCTACTCGATCGCCGACATGGCGAGCTATCCCTGGGTCGTGCCGCACGAGCGGCAGGGCCAGAACCTCGACGAGTTCCCGCACCTCAAGCGCTGGTTCGAGGCGATCAAGGCACGGCCGGCGACCGAGCGCGCCTATGCGCTGACGGCCAAGTACAACCCCGGCCACGGCGGCGTGCGCACCGAGGAGGAGCGCAGGATCCTCTTCGGCCAGACCGCTTCGGTGGTGCGCTGAGCGCCTACGCCTTCGCCTTGCAGACGCGCAGGCCGAGCGAACCGGTGTAGTCCACCGGCGGCGGCACCTGCGAGAGCGACGTGACCTTCGGGCTGAGCGCCCAGTCGAGCGCGCGGCTGGCGCGATTGCAGAACTGCCGGTCCGTGCTCAGCTGGGTGGCCGCGTGGTTGGCCATGTCGGTGTTCAGCACGTCGAAATTCTTGCCGCGGCGCGCCGAGATCTGGCGCAGCGCGCGGGCGTTCTCGGCATACGCCGAACCGTAGCGCTGGACGAACTGGTTGTACTTCGCCTCGAGCAGCCGGTTGCGCTTGTCGTCGAGGCAGGTCAGCGTCGCCGTGGCCAGCGAGTTCTGCAGGATGCGGGCGCGCACCGCCTCGTGCTCGGCCTCGTCGAGGCAGCCGGCGCCCTGCCCGGTATTGGCCTGGGTCTGCGCCGCGACGACGGCGTAGTTGGGCGACGGCTCGTTGCTGGCCATGTTCTGGCACGCGGCCAGCGCGAGCACGGCAGCCGTCGTCCACGGACGCACGCCGAGCCGTGCGACGAGCACGTTGATCATCGCGAATTCCCTCTGTCGATGGCGAAAGAACCGGTCAGACGACCGAGTTGATCCACTGCATCAGGCGCTGCTTGGGCTCGGCGCCGATCTTGGTCGCCGCGACCTGGCCGTTCTTGAACACCAGCAGGGTCGGGATCGAACGCACGCCATACTTCGACGGCGCCATGGGGTTCTCGTCGATGTTGACCTTGACGATCTTGAGCTTGCCTTCCAGCTCGCCCGAGATCTCCTCGAGCGACGGCCCGATCAGCTTGCAGGGGCCGCACCACTCGGCCCAGAAATCGACCAGCACCGGCTGGTCGGACTTCAGGACTTCCTGCTCGAAGGTGGCATCGCTGGCCTTGATGGTTGCCATGAGAGACTCCGGTTGCGCCGGAGAAACGCCCCCGGCCCGCGATCGAAGCGCGAATCTAGGGAGGGGGTGGAGAGGGGTCAAGGCAAGGGCCCGGGCTCTCGCCCCGAACTATCTCATGCGTCTGAAGGAATATATTTGCAGAAGAACTGATCATTGAACTCAGGTATCTTACGGCCCGCAACCGGAAGTAAGTAGAAGGCGTACGCGTGCCGGTATGACCGAAGTCGTCGGGGGGAAACAGCTTCAGGACGGCCTGGCAAATGGCGCCGGCGGCCGGTGGCGCCTGTCCCTTCGCCACCGGTTGATCCTGCTGGTCCTTGCAGGCGTCGTGCCGCTTCTGGCGTTCAGTTTCGGCCAACAGTATTTCGCGTATCAGGCCGACGTGGCCGAGACGGGGCGCGAGAAGCTCCTGCTGGCGCGCGGCATGACGCTGGCGGTCGAGGCCGCGCTGCAGGCGCGCATCGCCGTGCTTCAGGCGACCGCCCAATCGCGGCGGCTGCGCGACGGCGATGTGGAGGGATTCCGCGCCCAGGCCGAGGCTGTCGTCGCCGAGCAGTATCCCGGCGCGACCATCGTGCTGTCGGACAGGGAGGGCCGGCTGCTGCTGAGCACCGCCCAGCCGCCCGGTACGCCGCTGCCGGCGCGCCAGGACCTGGCGACGCTGCGCCAGGTCCTGGACACCGGCCGGCCGGCGGTGTCCGACCTCGTGACCGATGCCAACTCGAGTCAGCCACGGATCTCGATCGACGTGCCGGTGAAGGATGCGGACGGGCGCGTGGCCCATGTCCTGTCGCTCAGGCCGCGCCTCGAGTCGTTCGCCGAGATCGTCAAGCGGTACAATCCGCCCGAGGACTGGGTGATCTCGGTGTTCGACCGCCAGGGCGTGAACGTGTCGCGCACGCTCAACCCCGAGCGCTTCGTCGGGCAGAAGGCCGGTCCCGGCCTCGTCACGCGCCTGCAGACCACGCGCGAGGGCGTCTTCGAGGCCACGTCGCGCGAAGGCATCGCGTTGCTGTCGACCTACAGCCGCAGCGAGGTGTTCGGCTGGGCCGTCGCCGTCAGCGTGCCGCTCACCGACCTGACGGGTCCAGCCGTCGCCGCGGCATTGCGTACGCTGGCCGCCGGCGGCGCCCTGCTGGCGGTCGGTCTGGTGCTGGCGCTGTTCCTGGCGCGCCGCATCTCCGGCCCGATCGGCACGCTGCGTGCGCTGGCCGCCACATCCGACGGCGACGCGCCGGCCGCCCCGCCGGTCACCGGCCTGGACGAGACCGACGAGGTCGCCCACGCGCTGGCCGATGCCCAGCAACGGCGCCGGCTGAGCGAGGCCGGCCTGCGCGAGCGCACCGCCGAGCTCGAAAGCGAGATCGTCGTGCGCCGGCAGGCCGAGGAGAAGGCCCAGGCGCAGCTCGCCCGTCTCAACCTGCTGCACCAGATCACCCGCGCCATCGGCGAGCGGCAGGATCTCGACAGCATCTTCCAGGTCGTCGTGCGCAGCGTCGAGGACCAGCTGCCGGTCGATTTCTGCTGCCTGTGCCTGTACGACCGCACCGACCACGCGCTGACCGTCAGCCGCGTCGGGCTGAAGAGCGGCCCGCTCGCGCTCGAGCTGGCGATGCCCGAGCGCGCGCGCGTCGACATCGACGAGAACGGTCTGTCGCGCTGCGTGCGCGGGCAGCTGGTCTACGAGCCGGACATCGCCCGCGTCGATTTCCCCTTCCCGCGCCGCCTGGCCGGCGGCGGGCTGCGCTCGCTGGTGGCCGCGCCCTTGCAGGTCGAGAGCCAGGTCTTCGGCGCCCTGATCGCCGCGCGCTTCCAGGCCGAGAGCTTCAGCAGCGGCGAATGCGAGTTCCTGCGCCAGCTCAGCGAGCACGTCGCGCTGGCCTCCAACCAGGCCCAGCTGCACGGCGCCCTGCAGCAGGCCTACGACGACCTGCGCCAGACGCAGCAGGCGGTGATGCAGCAGGAGCGCCTGCGCGCGCTCGGCCAGATGGCGAGCGGCATCGCCCACGACATCAACAACGCGCTGTCGCCGGTGGCGCTCTACACCGAATCGCTGCTCGAGCAGGAGCCGGGCTTGAGCGCGCGGGCGCGCGACTATCTCGAGACCATCCAGCGCGCCGTCGAGGACGTCTCGCACACCGTGGCGCGCATGAAGGATTTCTACCGCCAGCGCGAGCCGCAGCTCAGCCTGGTGCCGGTGAAGCTGAACCAGCTGGTGCAGCAGGTGATCGACCTGACGCGGGCGCGCTGGCACGACATGCCGCAGCAGCGCGGCATCGTCATCCAGGTGCGCACCGACCTGGCGGTCGACCTGCCGCCGGTCATGGGCGTGGAGAGCGAGATCCGCGAGGCGCTGATCAACCTGATCCTCAACGCCGTCGACGCCGTGCCCAACGGCGGCACGATCACCCTGCGCACGCGCGTCGGCGCCAACGACATGGTCCAGGTCGAGGTCGCCGACACCGGCATCGGCATGGACGAGGAGACCCGCCGGCGCTGCCTCGAGCCGTTCTTCACGACGAAGGAGCGGGGCAAGGGAACCGGGCTCGGCCTGGCGATG
>CAYNOF010000467.1:0-14738 GCA_964398335.1 uncultured Rhizobiaceae bacterium | reverse complement strand
AGCGCGCGCGGCGCATTCTCGAGCTCCTCGCCGAGCGCGCGGACTGGAAGGCGCGGGGTGCGGGCGGATCGGGCCAGGGCTTGGGCCTGGCGATGGCGCGCTACAAGAACCGCGCCGCCTATGCCGCCGTGGCCGCATCGGTCACCGTGCAGGAGACGGTGAAGGTCGATCGCGTCTGGGCCGTGGCCGATGCCGGCCTCGTGGTCAATCCCGATGGCGCGCGCAACCAGCTCGAGGGCGGCATCATCCAGGCGGTGAGCTGGACCCTGAAGGAGCAGGTGAAGCTCGACGCGCAGGGCATCGCCTCGCGCGACTGGGACAGCTACCCGATCCTGCGCTTCAGCGAAGTGCCGGAGATCCAGGTCGAGGTCGTCGACGGCGCGGGCAATCCGTCGCTGGGCGTCGGCGAATGCACCGTCGGCCCGACGGCGGCGGCGATCGGCAATGCCGTCGCCCATGCGCTGGGGATTCGTATCCATGATATGCCATTGACCCGGGAGCGCATCATGGCGGCGCTTCTCAAGACGTGAGGCAGCGATGACGACTTACGACCGCAGCGCCGAGGACCTCGGCAATATCGTCGGCCTGGAGCATGTCAACGTCACCATCCCCGACCAGGGGCTGGCGACGCTGTTCTACGTCAGCGGGCTGGGCCTGACGCGCGATCCCTACATGATGACCAGCATCGACAACATGTGGATCAATGTCGGGCCGCGCAGCCAGTTCCACCTGCCCACCGGCTCGCCGCAGGTGCTGCGTGGACAGGTCGGCCTGGTGATCCCCGACCGCGCCCAGCTGCTGACGAGGCTGGGCCGCGTGAAGGATCTGCTGCGCAACACGCGCTTCGCCTTCACCGAGCACGAGGACTATGTCGAGGCGATCTGCCCGTGGGGCAACGTCATGCGCTGCCACGAGCCGTCGGCGCGCTTCGGCCGCACGACCTTGTCGATGCCCTATGTCGCCTTCGACGTGCCGGAGGGTGCGGCCAAGGGCATCGCCGCCTTCTATCGCGATGTCATGGGCACCGCCGCGCGCGTCGAGGGAAAGAAGGGCGAGAAGGCGGCGCATGTCTCGGTCGGCCGGTCACAGGAACTGGTGTTCCGCGAGACCGATGCGCCAATCAAGCCCTACGACAACCACCACATCCAGGTCTATGTCGCGAGCTTCTCCGGCCCGCACAAGGCGCTGGCGAAGCTCGGCCTCGTGACCGAGGAGAGCAACCAGTACCAGTACCGCTTCGCCAGCATCGTCGATCCCGAGAACGGCAAGGAGCTGTTCAAGATCGAGCACGAGGTGCGCAGCCTGACGCATCCGATGTATGCGCGCCCGCTGGTCAACCGCGACCCGCAGCAGACCAACCGCAACTACGCCGAGGGCCACGACGGCTGGATCGTCGGCATCCGCGAATCGATGGACAATCCGCGCGACATGACGCGCCGGCGTCTCTGAGCCCCGCCTCACCCTGGGGGGGCGCGCAATGCGCGCGTCTCGAAGGGTGGGCAACACACACCGAGTCTGAAGCGCATGCTTCGAGACGGCCGCCGCGCGGCCTCCTCGGCATGAGGTGGTGGAGGGAGATCCGACATGAAGATCGCCAGCTACGAGGCCACGATCCTGCGTGTGCCCGAGGATGATCCGCTGGCCAACATGCCGGAGGAGGCAGGCCGGCTGCGGCCGATCGTCATCCTGCGTTTGCGTACCGACAGCGGCATCGAGGGCATCGGCGTCACGCTCTACGGCGGACGCATGACGCGCTCGCTGCATGCCGCGGTCGAGGACCTCAGCGCCGCGATCGTCGGCGAGGACCCGATGCGCATCGAGCACATCGTCGCCAAGCTGCGCGCCGGCACCGGCGATGCCTGCGGGCCGGGCGGCATCTTCACGCTGGCGCTGTCGGCGATCGACACGGCGCTGTGGGACATCAAGGGCAAGGCGCTCGACCAGCCGCTGTGGAAGCTGCTGGGCGGCCATCGCGATCGCGTCGCCACCTATGCTTCGGGTTCGCTGCGGCGTGGCCTGACCGACGCGCAGGCGCGGCAGGCGGCGCAGATCCTGGTGCAGAAGGGCTTCAAGCAGATGAAGACCCAGATGGCGCTGCCGGGCAATCCGACGCCGGCGGAGGAGGCGCGCCGCGTGCGCGTGGTGCGCGAGGCGATCGGGCCGGACATCACGCTGATGTGCGACATCAACCAGCGCTGGCGGCCGGAGCAGGCGATCGACATCGGCAGCCGCATCGAGGATGTCGGCCTGTTCTGGCTCGAGGACGTCACCGCGCACGACGATTTCGCCGGCCTGGCGCGGATCACCGCGGCGCTGAACACGCCGATCGCCGGCGGCGAGTACGTCTGGGGCATCGTGCCGTTCCGCCACATGATCGAGGCGCGCTCGGTCGACATCGTGATGATCGATCTGGCGCGCGTCGGCGGGCCCTCGCAGTGGATGAAGGTCGCCGGCATGGCCGAGGCCTTCAACCTGCCGGTGGTCAGCCACGTGATGCCCGAGATCCTGCTGCACATGGTGGCCGCCTGCCCCAACGGGCTCACCGTCGAGTACATGCCGTGGATGCTGGCGCTCTACGAGGAGACGCCGGCGCTGGACAACGGCATGCTGGTGCTGCCGCAGAAGCCGGGGCTCGGCCTGAAATTCGACGAGAAGGCGATCGCGCGGTTCAAGGCGTGAACCAGCCGCTAGCGATCGCCCTTACGGCGATGCTGCTGCAGCAGACCTGCGCCACGTTGGGCCGCGCGGTGATCCCGCTGATCGCACCGGCGATCGTCGCCGATCTCGCCATCAACGCGGCGCTGGTCGGCGTCTTCCTCGGCATCTCCTCGGTCGCCGGCTTCCTGTCGACCCTGATCTGCGGCGGCTTCATCCTGCGCTACGGCGCGCTGCGCATGACGCAGTTCGGCATGCTGTCGCTGGGCGGCGGGCTGGCGCTCTGCGCCGCCGGCTGGGTCGGCAGCTTCGTGCCCGGCGGCTTCGCCTGCGGGCTGGGGCAGGCGGTGTCGACGCCGTCGAGCTCGCATCTGCTGGGCCGCTTCGCGCCACCGCGTCTGGCGCCGCTGATCTTCTCGCTCAAGCAGACCGGCGTGCCGGCGGGGCTGATGCTGGCGGGCGTGCTGGCGCCGGCGCTGGTCGAGGCCCATGGCTGGCAGGCGGCGATCCTGGTCTGCGCCGCGATCTGCGCCGCCACGGCGGTGGCGCTGCAGCCGCTGCGCGCGCGCTTCGACACCGACCGCAATCCGGCGCAGCCGCTGACGCCGGCGGCGATCCGCGGCAACATCGTCTCGGTGCTGCGCGAGCCGGCGCTGCGCCTGCTGTGCTTCACCATGTTCAGCTTCGTCGGCCTGCAGGCGCTGTTCACCGGCTTCTTCGTGCTCTACCTGGTGCAGGGCCTGTCGCACGACCTGCCGCGTGCCGGCCTGGTGTTCTCGATCGCGGTGGCCGTGGCGGTGCCGGCGCGCATCGGCTGGGGCTGGATCGGCTCGCGCCTGATGCGGCCCGACCGGCTGCTCGCCCTGCTGGGCATCGCGATGTCGGCGGCGGCGGTGCTCACCGCGACGATGGAGGGCCACTGGCCGATGTGGGCGCTCGTGCTGGCCGCGGTGCTGCTCAGCGCCACCGCGGTGAGCTGGCACGGCGTGCTGCTGGCCGAGGTCGCACGCCTGTCGCCGCCCGGCCGCATCGGCGCCACGACGGGCGTGGTGCTGTCCTTCGGCGACGCCGGCTCGCTGGTGCTGCCGCTGCTGTTCAGCGCCGCGCTGGCGCTCAGCGGCAGCTACCGCATCGGCTACCTGATCGGCGCGCTGCCGGCGCTGGCCGTCGGCCTGTACAGCCTGCGCGCCAGCAGACGCGGCAGTCAGGCAAACGTCACCACATGACGGATCTGGAAGCCGCCCAGCAGCTCGGCGCAGCGTTTGGCGATCGCATCCCGTGAGACCTCGCCGGGTGCCGTGACCGTCACCGTGGCCAGCGTGCCGTGCGTGGCGTCGTTGCCGACGCTCACCGTCGCGCTGACGCCCTCCGCACGCAGCGGTGCCAGCGCGGCGTCGAAGGCGCGCTGCGCCGCGTCGAGCCGCAACGCCGGCTTGAAGATCTTGCCGACGCCGGTGACCGGCATGACCGGGATCGGCACCACCTGCACCGGCACCGCGGCGCGCTCGGGGATCTCCTTGCGGCAGAACTCGCGCAGCTCCTCCGCCGTCGCCTCGGCACCGGGCTTGAGCTGCACGTAGACCATCGGCAACTCGCCGGCATAGGTGTCGGGCAGGCCGACGGCAGCGGCGGTCTCGACCGCGGGATGGCGGTTCAGCGCCTCCTCGATCACCACGGGGTCGATGTTGTGGCCGCCGCGGATGATCAGGTCCTTGGAGCGGCCGGTGAGCCAGACATAGCCGTCGGCGTCGAGCCGGCCGAGATCGCCCGAATCGAGCCAGCCATCGGCCAGCACCGCGCCCCTGTCGTGGCGCGGGTCGAGATAGCCCGGCGTGACCTGCGGCCCGCGCATCAGCACGTGGCCGATCTCGTCCGTGGCGCAGTCGCGGCGGATGGCGCCGTCGGGCGACACGTCGGCGACACGCAGTTGCGTGTAGGGCAGGCGCAGGCCGACCGAGCCGGGGCGGCGCTCGCCGTGCAGCGGATTCATGGTCGAGTAGCAATGCACCTCGGTCATGCCGTAGCCCTCGATCACCGGCACACCGAGCTCGCGCTCGATGCGGCGGATCAGCTCGACCGGCACGGTCGAGCCGCCGGTGACGAAGCAGCGCAGCGACGACAGGTCGTGGCCGTCGCGCGGCACGTTCATGATCGCCGCCAGCGAGGTCGGCACCGCACCGCCGATCGTCACCTTGTTGCGCTCGACGATGCCCCAGTAGTCGCGCACCACGTTGGGATTGCGCGCGCCCAGGGGCGTAGGGATCACCACCGTCCAGCCATTGGCGACCGGGCCCAGCGCGCCGAACAGCGAGCCGCCGACATGGAACTGCGGCAGGGGATTGAGCAGCACCGTGCCCGGGCCGGTGTCGAACACCAGCGTGTTGCTCCACGCCATCAGCGCCAGCGCGCCATGCGTGTGCTTGGCCAGCTTGGGCAGGCCGGTGGTGCCGCCGGTATGGAACAGCGCCGCGAGCGTGCCGGGACCCATCGGCTTCTTCGACAGCAGCCAGTCGCCGGCCTGCGCCGCACGCTCGGTGTCGAAGTCGATCACCCCGGGCGCGTTGCCGGCGCCGCCGACGCGGAACACCTTCAGCTCGGGCATCGCCGCGCGGATCGCCTCGACCTTGGGCCAGATGTCGGGAAAGATCGACGGATCGGCGGCGATCAGCGCCTTGGCGCCGGCCTGCTTCATGATGCCGGCGATCTGCGCGGCCTCGAGGAAGTAGTTCACCGGGTTCGCCACCGCGACGATCTCGGCGCCCCACAGCGCGTAGAAGGTCTGCGGCACGCTGGGCATCAGCAGGGTGACGACGTCGTCGTGGCCGATGCCGTGGCTGCGCAGCAGGTTGGCGGCCTGGATCGTGCGACGCAGGAGCTGCAGGAAGTTGACGTCCTCGACCTCGGCGTCCGGCCCGGTGCCGGCGAGGTAGCGCAGCGCGATGCCGCGGCCGTACTTGCGTGCCGCTTCCTGCAGCAGCTCCAGCACGTTTTGGTGGCGGATGCGCTCGCCCAGAGGCACGCGTTCGAGCGCCTCGATGTCGGCCAGCGTGCGGATCTTCTTGTCGTCTGAGAGCCGATCCGTCATAATCCCTGTCCTTGTTCCAACTACCGAAAGGAGGTGATCCAGTGTCTCATTGTCACGTTCGGCCCCGCATGGCCAAGGCCTGGATCGTTGCTGTCTCCATTTCGGGGAACACCGACTGATCGAGCCGTCTTGGCCTCGGAAATGAGGCCGTGGCAATGGAAGGGCCGCCCCTCGGGGCGGCCCTTCTTGCGTTTCAGGTCGGTGGCGTTACCTGTCGAGCGCCGCGAGCACCTTCGGCGGCGACATCGGCAGGCTGTCGAAGCGGTGGCCGGCTGCCGCCGTGAGTGCGTTGGCGACGGCGGCGAGCGCCGGCACCAGCGGCACCTCGCCGACGCCGCGCACGCCCTGCGGGTGCTTCGGGTTGGGGATCTCGATCATCACCGTGTCGAGCATCGGCAGGTCCGAGGCCACCGGCATGCGGTAGTCGAGGAAGCTGGCGTTATCGACGCGGCCGTTCTTGTCGTAGATGTATTCCTCGTTCAGCGCCCAGCCGATGCCCTGCGCCACGCCGCCCTGCATCTGGCCCTCGACATAGGCCGGATGGATGGCACGGCCGACATCCTGGAACGACGTGTAGCGCAGGACCTTGGTCTGGCCGGTCGCGGGATCCAGCTCGATGTCGCAGATGTGGGTGGCGAAGCCGCCCTCGGCGCCGGTGGTATTGAGCGAGACACCGCCGCCGATCGGGCCGCCGGTCTCGGTGGCGCGCGCCGCGATCTGGGCCAGCGACAGCGGCTCGAACTTGCCGGCGTTGTCGCCGGCCGGCCGAGCCTCGCCGTTCTCCCAGATCACCGCATCGGGATCGATCTTCCAGATCTTGGCGGCGCGTTCCTTGAGGATGGTGATGACCTTCTCGGCCGACTGCGTCACCACCATCGCCGAGGCGAAGGTGACGCGGCTGCCGCCGGTGAGGTTGCTGAAGCCGATCGAGGCGGTGTCGCCGATCAGCACGTTGACCTTCTTGTAGTCGATGCCCAGCAGCTCGGCGGCGATGTTCGCCGTCGAGGCGCGCGAGCCGCCGATGTCGGGATGGCCGGTGATCACGACGACCGAGCCGTCCTCGTTGATGCGCATCTCCGCGCTCGATTCGCCCCCGGCATTGAACCAGTAGCCGCTGGCGACGCCGCGGCCCTGGTTGGGCTTGAGCGGCGCCTTGTAGTGCGGATGCGCCATGGCGGCCTCGAGCGTCGCCCTGTAGCCGATCACCGGGAACACCGGGCCATGCGCGGCCTTGGTGCCCTGCGTCGCGGCGTTCTTCAGGCGGAACTCCAGCGGATCGATGCCCAGCTTCTTGGCCAGCTCGTCGATGGTGCACTCCACGGCGTAGGCGCCGATCGGCGCGCCGGGCGCGCGATAGGCCGCGACCTTCGAGCGGTTCGAGACCACGTCGAAGCCCTGCGACAGCACGTTGGGGATGTTGTAGGGCGCGAAGGAGCAGCCGGCGGCACCGCGGATCGGCGAGCCGGGCAGGGCGCCCGCCTGCAGGTAGAAGACGCCGTGCGCGGCGACCAGGGTGCCGTCCTTCTTGGCACCGAGCTTGACCGTGCAGACCGAGCCCGAGGTCGGGCCGGAGGCGCGGAAGACCTCCTCCCGCGTCATCTGCATCTTCACCGGCTTGCCCGACTTGCGCGACAGGATCAGCGCCACCGGCTCGAGATAGACGATGGTCTTGCCGCCGAAGCCGCCGCCGATCTCGGCCGGGATGGCGCGGATGTCGCTCTGCGGCAGGCCCGTGAGGTACGAGCACATTGCGCGGACCATGAACTGGCCCTGGCTCGAGCTCCAGATCGTCGCCTTGCCGTCGGGCTGCACGCTGACCAGGCAGGCATGCGGCTCGATATAGCCCTGGTGCACCGGCTCGGTGGTGAACTTGCGCTCGACGATCACCTCGGCTTCCTTGAAGCCGGCCTCGATATCGCCCAGCTTGTGCTCGAGCTTGCCGGCGATGTTCGAGGGCTTGCCGTCGAACTGGATGTGGTCGTGCACCTTCGGCGCGTCGGGCTTGATCGCGTCCTCGATGTCGATGACGAAGGGCAGCACCTCGTACTCGACCTTGATCAGCTCGAGCGCCTCCGCCGCGATCGCCTGGGTCGTGGCGGCGACGGCGGCGACGGGATGGCCGGGGAACAGCACCTTGTCGCGCGCCATGATGTTGCGCGACATCCAGCGCATGTCCTGGATGCCCAGCATCACCGACTTCTCGATCGGGAAGAACACCATGTCCTTGGCGGTCATCACCGCCTTGACGCCCGGCAGCTTCTCGGCGGCCGAGGTGTCGATCGACTTGATGCGGGCATGGGCGTGCGGGCTGCGCAGCACCTTGCCCCAGATCATGCCGGGCATGGTGGTGTCGGCGGCATAGGCCGCGCGGCCGGTGACCTTGTCGAGACCGTCGGGCCTAAGCGTGCGCTGGCCGATCCACTTGTTCTGAGGGCTTTCCGCGTTCATGGCTGGCATCCCTGATGGTCGCGTCGGGGCAAGCTTAGCAGCCAAACCCCCGCCCGTGCAGCAAGGGTGTTATGAACCCAGGAACCGGTTCAGCACGTTGCGCGTGACCTGCTCGGTGACGAAGTCGCCCTTGGCCAGGCCCAT
This sequence comes from uncultured Rhizobiaceae bacterium, assembly GCA_964398335.1. GTDB lineage: Bacteria > Pseudomonadota > Alphaproteobacteria > Reyranellales > Reyranellaceae > JAFAZJ01. The sequence continues at coordinate 6,406 of CAYNOF010000467.1, read as the reverse complement.
CAGCCAGTCGCAGCTGCCGGCACAGAACACCTCGCCCTTGCCGCGCGTCATCGACACCACCATGCCCGAGCCGTAGCGCTGCGGGTCCTTCTCGGGTTCGCCGGCACTGGCGCCCTTGGGCTTGGCCGTGGTCGTGGAGTCGGCGCGGCCATTGCCGATGTAGTAGCGGAAGCCCTCGCCGGCATGCTCCTCCTCGACGCGCACCGCCGGCGCCATGGCCAGGATCTCGATCGAGGTGGGCGCGCCGTCGTCGCCTGTGGGATAGGGCAGGCCCTTGCGGAAGGTGTAGTCCAGCCCGTCGACCTCGTAGGCGAAGATGCCGGCGTCGCTGCCGATCACGTCGCCGTAGTGCGTCTCGGTGCCATCGAAGGCCCAGTGCGCCGGGCGATAGACCGTGAAGCCGCGGCTGGCGCGCGGGATGAAGGCGCCCCAGGACGAGTACACGCCCTGCAGGCCGTTGACGCCGAAGGTCAGCGCGCCGGGCCGGCCGATCTTCGAATCCTCCCAGGCGCCGCTGAGCTTCTCGCCCTTCACCGGATCCTCGGCATGAGCGCGCGCCTTGTAGCAGACCTGCCGCTTGCCGCCGTCCTCGAGGCGCACCTGCCAGAGGAAGTTGCCGGCGAAGCGCGCCATCTTCCCGCCGGCGTCGACGAAGGCGTCGACCGTGTCGCGCATCTCCTTGGTCCAGTATTCGTCGTGGCCGACGATCACGCCGAGCCTGTAGCGCGACAGGATCTCGGGGTGATTGTGCAGATCGGTCTGGGTGATGATGTCGAAGGCGTAGCCCTCGCGCTCGGCCCAGACGACGAAGTGCCGGTCGAACTGCGCCCAGCCGGCCGAGGCGAAGAACTGCGCGAAGCCGTTGGTGTAGGCCCATTCCTTGGTGTAGTAGCGCGGCGCTTCCCAGGCCGGCCGCTTGATCGGATCGCTCAGACGCGGCGCGCCGGGCGGCAGCCAGACAAGTCCGCGAGTCCAGGGCCGCTCGACGCTCAAGGTCGGCGAGAACTGGTTGCCCCCAGGGCCGTCGATGCCGTCGTAGGAATTGGCGCCGCCCCAGTCGTTGTAGGCCAGCCAGGTCGAGGTCGGCAGGATCAGCAGGAAGCGTCCCTCGGGCTTCTCGATGCTCGGCGTGACGACGAAGAAGTGGTGCTGCACGAAGCTGCTTCCGTCTTCGAAGGCGCAACTCGACACGACGCGATAGAAGCCCGAAACGAGATCGGGCGGGATCTGCCAGCGATAGCCCGCCGGCCAGCCGCAGCCGCGCGCATAGGCCTTTTCCGGCATCTTGTGGAAGCTGCCGGGCAGGTCCTTCGCCTCGTGCACCAGCGTGGGCTTCGCGCCGTCGCGATAGATCTGCAGGGTCCAGCGCTTGGCGGTCGTGCTGGTATGGAACGCGACCTCGGCGCCGGGCGCGTAGGAGATCGCATCGGTGTAGGTGTAGACCTCCGGCACCGCGGGATCTTCGCGCGGCGCCTCGTACCAGTGCGCGAGGTGCCAGGAGTCACCCGGATGCATGGCCAGCGAATGCCGCTTCACGACATTCATCGGCCGGAACTCCGGCATCCACCGCGCTTCCGGACGCGGCGGGCCCGATCGGTTCGACGACATTGGCAATCTCCTCCACCTCATGCCGAGGAGGCCGCGACAGCGGCCGTCTCGAAGCATGGGCAATGCACCCGGTCCGTAGCCCACCCTTCGAGACGCGGCCTTTCGGCCGCTCCTCAGGGTGAGGCGGTGCTACTTCAGCGACACGTTCCAGAAGCGCGGGATGTAGTAGCCGGTGTAGCCGTCGACCTTCTTGTTGTTGAAGGCGCGGATCGTGCCGATATCGCCGATCTTGATCATGTAGGCCTGGTCGAGCACGCGCTGCTCGATGTCGGCCCAGGCGGCGACGCGCAGCTTGGGATCGAGCGAGGTGTAGAACTTGTCGTAGGCGGCATCGAGCGCGCCGTCGTTCTTGACCTGCGGGAAGGTGTAGAACATCACGCGCCACTGCTGCGGCCCGAGCAGCGGGTTGGAGCAGAAGCCGGTGGTCGAGACGTTCCACACGCCGGTGCCGCGCTGCATGTTGGACGCGTTGGTCGTCCAGTCCACCACGTCGACGGCGACGTTCATGCCCGCGGCCTTGAGCTGCTCCGACAGCACCAGGATCGCGCTGCGCATGGTGGCGTAGTTGGAGTTGGTCTGCAGCGTGATCTTCTCGCCCTTGTAGCCGGCCTTGGCCAGGAGCTCCTTGGCCTTCGCCGGGTTGTTCTGGCTGTAGTACTTCTTCATCGCGTCGCCCTGGTAGTAAGGGCTGCTCGAATAGACCAGCGAGTGCGTCGCCTGCGACACCGAGCCCATCGCCTCCAGCACGTCGGGGGCGTTGACCGCGGCGTTGATCGCCTGGCGGATCAGCGGATTGGCGGTCGGGCCCTGCTGCGAGTTGACGACGAAGACCTGCATGCAGAAGGGGAAGATCTTCAGCAGCGTGAACTCCGGCTTGCCGTCGAAGCGCTTCATCAAATCGGGCGGCACGTCGCTGATGACATCGGCGCCGCCCGACTGGAGCGCGGCGACGCGCGTGTTGGCCTCGGGCACGAAGTTGTAGCGCACGGCGTCGAGATAGGCGGTGCGCTTGCCGGCCAGGCCGTCGGGCCCGGCGCTGCTGTCGTCGGCGACGTAGCCGTCGAAGCGCTTGATGATCAGATGGCTGTCCTTGACCCACTCGCCGAGCGTGAACGGGCCGGTGCCGATGATGTCGAGGCCGCGCGCCGGCTTGTCCTTCTGCTCCGCCGGGATGATGGCGAAGGGATAGACCGGCGATTTCAGCACGTCGATGAAGACGGCGTTGGGCTTGGTCAGCTTGACGACGAAGGTGTACGGGTCGGGCGCCTCGAAGGCCTCGACATCGGCCAGCACGCTGGCGTTGGGGCTGACCTTCTTGTAGCGCTCGAAGGTCGCCAGCACGTCGGCCGAGGTCATCTCCTTGCCGTTGTGGAACTTCACGCCCTTGCGCAGGGTGAAGGTGAAGGTCTTGGCGTCGGCGCTCGCCTCGGCCTTCGACGCCAGCGACGGCTTGGTGTTGTAGTTGGCGTCGATCGCCACCAGCGTCTCGAAGATGTGGTGGATCACCTCGAGTTCGACCAGGCTCGACGCGACATGCGGATCGAGCGTGCCGGGGCCGGAGATATAGGCATAGGTCAAGGTGCCGCCGCGCTGCTGCGCATGGACGGCAGGCGGCAGCGCGACGCCGGCGAGAAGCGCCGACGCCAGCAGGACGGAGCGGAAGCCGCGGGAGATCATCATCGTTGGATCCTTTCCGAATCAGCCATCAATCAGGGCGGGCCGACGGTCGGCCCAGGGACGCGCCTGCTCGATCAACGAGCCCAGACGCAGCAGATCGCCATCGGTGTTGCGCTTGCCGATGATCTGGAAGCCCGTGGGCAGCCCGTCCTTCCCCCAGCCCGACGGCACCGACAGAGCCGGATGTCCCGTGAGGTTGAAGGGATAGACGAAGCCCGTCCAGTGCGGCTGCGCCGGGCCCATCGCCCGGCCGTCGATCTCGACCGTGCCGCCGGCGCCGTTGAAATCGGCGGCCAGGGCGGTGCGGCTGAGCGTCGGCGAAACCAGCACGTCGTAGGTCTCGAACAGCTTCTGCACGGCGCGGAACAGCCGGGTGCGCGCCACCACCGCCTTGTTGTAGGCGACGATGTCGTACTTGCGGCCGGCCTCGACGAAGGCGCGCAGCACCGAGTCGGTGCGGTTGCCGAAGCGCTCGACGACATGGCCGAGATTGTTGGCGATCGAGCAGAGATAGAGCACGCGCTGGTCGTCGCTCATCCAGTCGACGTCCGACGTGACCTCCTCGACATCCGCGCCGAGCCCGGCCAGCACGTCGAGGCACGCCCCGGTGTTGGCCTCGACATCGGCGGCGACGACCTTGGCGGCGGTGCGCTTCAGGTAGCCGACGCGCAGGCCATCGAGCGTCTGCGTCAGCAGGCGCGGCGAGATGCGGCCGAAAGGCGGCGCCACCTCGCTCCACGGATCCATCGCGTCGCCGCCGGCCATCACCGACTGCATCAGCACGGTGTCGGCGACGGTGCGCGTCAGCGGGCCGGCGGCGATCACGATGCCGAAGGCGTCGCGCGCCTCCTGGTAGGGCGTCGCGCCGGTGGTGGCTTTCAACCCGACGAGGCCGCAGCACGCCGCCGGGATGCGGATCGAGCCGGCGCCGTCGCTGCCCAGGCCCAGCGGCCCGAGGCCCGCGGCCACGGCCGACGACGCGCCGCCGCTGGAGCCGCCCGACGTGCGCGACGGGTCCCAGGGATTGCGCGTGGTGCCGAAGATCGGCCCCTCGGTCGTGCCCTTGATGCCGAACTCCGGCGTCGTCGACTTGCCGATCATGATCGCGCCCGCCTTCTTCAGGCGCGTGACCAGCGCGTCGTCGCGGTCGGCGATGTTGTCCTCGAAGGCGACCGAGCCGTAGGTCGTACGCACGCCCTTGGTCGGGAACAGGTCCTTGATGCTGACCGCCACGCCGTGCAGCGGACCCAGCTCGTCGCCGGCCATCACCGCCTTCTCTGCCGCCTTCGCCTCGGCGCGCGCGCTGTCGGCGGTGACGGTGACGAAGCAGTTGAGCCTGGGCTGCTGCTTCTCGACGGCGCTCAGCACCGTGTCGATATACTCGACCGGCGACAGCTTCTTGCGGCGGATCAGGGCCGCGACCTTGGTGGCGGGGGTGAAGAGCAGATCGGTATCAGTCATGGGACGCGGACTCTTTCTCCTGCCTCATGCTGAGGAGGCCGTGCAGTGGCCGTCTCGAAGCATGGGCTGCAAACTCGGCATGTGTTGCCCACCCTTCGAGACGCGCCCTGCGGGCGCTCCTCAGGGTGAGGGTGGGGGTATTACCGCTCACGTGCGCGCCTCGTCGTAGAGGTGACACGCGACCTGGCGGCCTTGTGCCGTCCCGCGCAACGCCGGGATATCGATGCGGCAGCGCGGCATGACGCGCGGGCAGCGCGTGTGGAAGCGGCAGCCGGGCGGCGGCGCCAGCAGGCTGGGGACCTCGCCGCCCAGCACCGGCCCGCGCACGCGCTCGGGATCGGCGCGCGGCACGGCGTCGAGCAGGGCGCGGGTGTAGGGATGCTGCGGATCGCTGTAGAGCTGATCCTTGGCCGCGACCTCGACGATCGAGCCGGCGTAGAGCACGGCGACGCGATGGGCGATCGCGCGCACGACGGCAAGGTCGTGGGCGATGAACAGGTAGCTCAGGCCGAATTTCTGCTGCAGGTCCATCAGCAGGTTCACGATCTGCGCCTGGATCGACACGTCGAGCGCCGAGACCGGCTCGTCGCAGACGATGAAGCCGGGCTGCAGCGCCAGGGCGCGGGCGATGACGATGCGCTGGCGCTGGCCGCCGGAGAATTCGTGCGGGAAGCGCTCGGCGCCGTCGCGCGGCAGGCCGACCATCTCCAGCAGCTCGCGCACGCGATCGGCGCGCTCGCGCCGCGTGCGGCCGCCGGCGATGGCGATCGGCTCGGCGATCGAATCGCCGACACGCATGCGCGGGTTCAGTGCCGCGTGCGGATCCTGGAAGACGAATTGCAGCCGCGAGCGCACGGCGGCGAGGCCCTGCTTGCGCTGCGGGCCGGTGATCGACTGGCCGAACAGCTTCACCGAGCCGCCGGTGGGCTCGTACAGCCCCACGAGGATGCGGCCGGCCGTCGACTTGCCCGAGCCGGACTCGCCGACGAGGCCCAGGGTCTCGCCCGGGGCGATGTCGAAGTTCAGCTTGTGCAGCACCTGCTGCACCACGGCCTTGCCGCCGGGGCCGCCGCGCACTTCGAACGCCATGTCGAGGTCGCGGACCTCGATGATCGGTTCGGCGGCGGCCATCAGCCCGCTCCCGCCACATAGACCTCACCCTGAGGAGCGCCCGCAGGGCGCGTCTCGAAGGGCGGGCAACACATGCCGAGTCTGTAGCCCATGCTTCGAGACGGAAGCTGCGCGGCCTCCTCAGCATGAGGTCGGGCGGTGAAAGCAGTCATGGGCGATCGCCTGTCGCCGCGCGGGTGCGGGGCGTGCAGCGCACGCGATGGCCCGGGCCGACCGGCACGAGATCGGGCATCGCCGTCAGGCATGCCGCTTCGGCGTGGCCGCAGCGCGGGCTGAAGCGGCAGCCCGCGACCTTCTCGTTGATGTCGGGAATGCGGCCGGGAATCGAATAGAGCCGCTGCACCGGCCCGTCGAGCGCCGGCATCGAGGCCATCAGGCCCTCGGTGTAGGGGTGCATGGCCTTGCGGAACAGCACGTCGACCGGCGCATCCTCGACGACGCGGCCGGCATACATGACGATGACGCGCTTGGCGAACTCGGCGATCACGCCCAGGTCGTGCGAGATCAGCATCACGGCCATGCCGAGCTC
>CAYNOF010000466.1:0-4473 GCA_964398335.1 uncultured Rhizobiaceae bacterium | reverse complement strand
CAGGATCGAGACGGCCTGCGCCAGCCATTGCGGTTGCGGCGCGAAAGGCAGGTCGGCGAAGTGCTGGGCGAGGGCGGACAGGTCCGCGCCCAGGCGCAGGGCCGCGCCGGCGCCGATCGGCACGGCGCAAACCGCAGCCAGAACACGCATTCCGCTCACAGGGCCTCCACTGCCTCGCCCCGTGCAGGATGCCACAGGCCGGTCGCCGGCGTCCGCAGCGCGGTCCCGCGCGGCTGGCGCTGGGCGAAAGTCGATGCTATGGGCAGGCGTTTTTCGTCGGGCCGCCAATGGCATAGCGTGTGCTCCAAGGCGCCTGCAGCGGGTTGAAGGATCGGGGATCGCTCATGCTGGAAAACCTCCAGACGCTCGAGAAAAAGCGCGCGGCGGCGCGGCTGGGCGGCGGTGAACGCCGCATCGAGGCGCAGCACGCCAAGGGCAAGCTGACGGCGCGCGAGCGGCTGGAGGTGCTCCTCGACGAGGGCTCGTTCGAGGAGTTCGACATGTTCGTCGAGCACGACAGCACCGATTTCGGCATGGCCGACAACCGCATTCCCGGCGACGGCGTGGTCACCGGCCACGGCAAGATCAATGGCCGGCCGGTGATGGTCTTCAGCCAGGACTTCACCGTGTTCGGCGGCGCGCTCTCGGCGGCCCATGCCGGCAAGATCTGCAAGGTCATGGACACGGCCATGAAGAACGGCCTGCCGGTGATCGGGCTCAACGATTCCGGCGGCGCGCGCATCCAGGAGGGCGTGGACTCGCTTGCCGGCTACGCCGATGTCTTCCAGCGCAACGTCATGGCGTCAGGCGTGATCCCGCAGATCTCGGTCGTGATGGGGCCCTGCGCCGGCGGCGCGGTCTATTCGCCGGCGATGACCGACTTCATCTTCATGGTGAAGGACAGCTCCTACATGTTCGTCACCGGTCCCGACGTGGTGAAGACCGTGACGCACGAGACGGTGACCCAGGAGGAGCTGGGCGGCGCGATCACGCACACGACCAAGTCGGGCGTCGCCGATCTCGCCTTCGAGAACGACATCGAGACCCTGCTGCAGCTGCGCCGCTTCTACGAATTCCTGCCGCTCAGCAACCGCGAGAAGCCACCGCACCGGCCGACCAACGACAGCGCCCTGCGCGACGACTTCTCGCTCGACACGCTGGTGCCGGCCAACCCGAACAAGCCCTATGACATCAAGGAGCTGATCCTGAAGGTCTGCGACGAGGGCGACTTCTTCGAGCTGCAGGCCGACTACGCCGGCAACATCGTCACCGGCTTCGGCCGCATCGACGGCGACACGGTGGGCTTCGTCGCCAACCAGCCGATGGTACTGGCCGGCTGCCTCGACATCGACTCCTCGAAGAAGGCCGCCCGCTTCGTGCGCTTCTGCGACGCCTTCAACATCCCGATCGTCACCTTCGTCGACGTGCCGGGCTTCCTGCCGGGCACGGCGCAGGAGTTCGGCGGCATCATCAAGCACGGCGCCAAGCTGCTCTACGCCTATGCCGAGGCCACGGTACCCAAGGTCACGGTGATCACCCGCAAGGCCTATGGCGGCGCCTACGACGTCATGGCGTCCAAGCATCTGCGCGGCGACGTGAACTACGCCTGGCCGGGCGCCGAGATCGCCGTGATGGGCGCCAAGGGTGCGGTCGAGATCATCTTCCGCTCCGACATCGGCAACACCGAGAAGATCGCCGCGCGCGAGAAGGAATATCGCGAGAAATTCGCCAACCCGTTCGTGGCGGCCAATCGCGGCTTCATCGACGACGTGATCATGCCGCACGGCACGCGCCGGCGGATCTGCAAGGCGCTCGAGCTCTTGAAGAACAAGAAGCTCGACAATCCCTGGCGCAAGCACGGCAACATCCCGCTGTGAAGAGCTTCCGCCAGTCCGCGTTCGCGCCGCCGCCGAAGGCGGCCGAGGTGCCGTACCGCCACGCCGACGGGCGCGACGATCCCTGGCACTGGCTGCGCGACCCCGGCTACCCCGACGTCAAGGACGAGCGGGTGCTGTCCTATCTGCGCGCCGAGAACGCCTATTGCGACACGGTGCTGGGCGGTGCCGACGACATCCGGCCGGCGCTGCTGGAGGAATTCAAGGCGCTGGTGATCCCCGACGACAGCGCGCCGCCGGAGTGGCTGCATGGCCGCTGGTACGGCCACCGCTTCGTGCCGGGCAAGGAATACCCGCTGTGGTATCGCCGCACGACGCTCAGCGATCCGGAGCAGGTCTTTCTCGACGCCAATGTCGAGGGAGCAGGGCAGTCGTACTACGCCGTGCGCGACTGGGCAGTGTCGCCGGATCATCGCTGGCTGGCGATCCTCGACGACCTCGACGGCTCTGAGCGGCTGCGGCTGCGGATACGCGATCTCGATAGTGGCGCCGACGTCGAGACCCTGAAGGTCGAATGCTCGCCGGGCCTGGGGTGGTCGAGCGATTCGCGCACGGTCTTCTACATCCGCCAGGACGACAAGCAGCGGCCGCGCTGGCTGCATCGCCATGAACGCGGTGCGACGGGCGATGATCCGATCGTCTACGAGGAGACCGATCCCGGCTTCTTCCTCGGGATCGGCGAAAGCGCGTCCGGCCGCTTCCTGATGGTCGAGTCGGCGGCGAAGAACAGCAGCGAGACGCGGCTGATCCCGCTCGACGATCCCACACGCGTGCCGCGCCTGATCCTGCCACGCCGCGCCGACCACGAGTACGACGTCACCGATCGCGGCGACGAGCTGCTGATCCGCACCAACGACAAGCACCTCAACTTCCGCATCGTGCGCGCGCCGCTGGCCGATCCTGCCGAGGCCAACTGGCGCGAGGTCGTGCCGCCCTCCGACGAGGTCTTCATCGCCGGCTACGGTGCGGCGCGCGACTTCTGGTGGATGGTCGAACGTGCCGAGGGCATGAAGCGCGTGCGCGTCATCCCGGGTGGCCATGAGAGCGCTGCCAATGGGCGCATCGTGACCTTTCCCGATCCGGCTTTCACGGTCTCGGCGATGGGCGGCCATCAGTGGGATCGCCCGACCTTGCGGCTGATCTACGAATCGCCGGCGCGTCCGACGACGTGGTTCGACTATCACGTCGTCGCATCACGCCTCGACGTCGTGCAGGAAAAACACGTACCAGGCCACGATCCGGCCGCCTATGTCGTCGAGCGGCTGTGGGCGACGGCGAAGGACGGCGTGAAGGTGCCGATCTCGCTGGTGCGTCATCGCGATACGCAGCCGCATGGCCAGGCGCCGCTGCTGCTCTACGGTTACGGCTCCTACGGCGCGTCGATGGATGCGGGGTTTTCGGCCAACCGCATCCCGTTCCTGCGCCGCGGGATGGCCTGGGCCATCGCCCATATCAGGGGCGGCCAGGAGATGGGCCGTGCCTGGTACGAGACCGGCAAGCTGCTCAACAAGCGCAACACCTTCGACGACTTCATCGCCTGCGCCGAGTATCTGGTCGATAACAAGCGCACCGCTGCCGGCCGCATCGCGGCGATGGGCGGCAGCGCCGGCGGCATGCTGATGGGCGCGGTGGCCAACATGCGACCCGACCTGTTCGGCGCGGTGCTGGCGATGGTGCCGTTCGTCGACGTGCTGTCGACCATGCTCGATGCGACCCTGCCGCTGACGCCGCCCGAGTTCGTCGAGTGGGGCAACCCGGCCGAGGCGAAATTCTACGACTACATGAAGACCTACAGCCCCTACGACAACGTCACCGCCCAGGCCTATCCGGCGATGCTGGTGTCGGCGGGATTGAACGATCCGCGTGTGACGTACTGGGAGCCGGCGAAGTGGGTGGCGAAACTGCGCGCCACCAAGACCGACGACAACGTGCTGCTGCTGCACACCGAGATGGAGGCCGGCCATGGCGGTGCCTCCGGTCGCTACAAGATCCTGATCGAGGTCGCCGAGCGCCTGGCCTTCGTGGTCCGCGCGCTCGACCTGCCCGTTCAGCCCAATCCGGTTTGATGGAGAACTCGATGGCCGCCAGGAAGAAGGCCGCTGCCGCCGCCGAAAACGCCTCGACGACGCCGGCGGCGAAGAAGGCGGCCGCGACGCGCCCGACCAAGCCGCCGTTCGACAAGGTCCTGATCGCCAATCGCGGCGAGATCGCCTGCCGCGTGATCCGCACCTGCCGCGCGCTGGGCATCAAGACGGTGGCGGTCTACTCCGAAGCCGATTCGGACGCGCTGCATGTGCGCGAGGCAGACGAGGCGGTGTTCATCGGCCCGCCGCCCTCGGCGCAGAGCTACCTGCTGGTCGATCGCATCGTCGAGGCCTGCAAGAAGACCGGCGCGCAGGCGGTACATCCCGGCTACGGCTTCCTGTCGGAGAAGCGGGAATTCCAGGCGGCGCTGGCCAAGGCCGGCATCACCTTCATGGGCCCGGATGCGCATGCCATCCACGCCATGGGCGACAAGATCGAATCGAAGATCCTCGCCAAGAAGGCCGGCGTCAGCACGGTGCCGGGCCATCTCGAG
>CAYNOF010000465.1:0-7100 GCA_964398335.1 uncultured Rhizobiaceae bacterium | reverse complement strand
CCGTATTTCTCGACCTGCGGCTCGAGCCCGGCGATCACGTCGTCCATGGCGATGCGGTCCCACAGATCGATCACCGTGCCGAACTCCGGCGGCGAGACCTCCTCGATGATGTAGCCCGCGTCGGCCAGCCAGGCAGCCGCTTGGCGGATCGCCGCCGCCACCTCGGGGGCGACGCCGCCACGATCGGCCGGATCGATGACCATCGCCACGCGCAGCGGCTTGTCCACCGGCGGCCCTTGCAGCGGCACGTCGACCCAGCGGTTGTCGTAGGGACTGCCCACCGACATCGCCGCCAGCGCGGCGCGCGCATCGCGCACCGTGCGGGTCAGCGGCCCCTGCACGGCCATCAGCGCCGACGACACCGCCCGCCTGCCGGTGGCGGTGAAGTTGAAGGTGGGGATGCGGCCATAGGTCGGCCGCAGCCCGACGAGGCCGCAGCAATAGGCCGGGTAGCGCACCGAGCCGGCGATGTCGTTGCCCTGGCCGATCGCGCCGATGCCGGCGGCCGTCGCCGAGGCCGCACCGCCGCTGGAGCCGCCGCAGGTATGGCCCTTGTTCCAGGGGTTGAGCGTCAGCCCGTGCAGCTCGTTGTCGGTGAACCAGCGCATCGAGAAGGCCGGCGCATTGGTGCGGCCGACGATGATCATCCCCGCGGCGCGCATGTTGGCGATGACAGGGTTGTCGCGGCTCGCCATCAGGTTCTTGTACTCGACCACGCCGCCGTCGGTCGGGCAGCCCTTCTGGTCGAGGTTGATCTTCGTGGTCGCCGGCACGCCGTGCAGCGGCCCCACGGTCTCGCCGCGCGCCAGCGCCTTGTCGGCCTCGTCGGCGGCCGCCAGCGCTTCCTCGTGCAGCGCCAGCGTGACGGCGTTGATCGTCGGGTTCACGGCGTCGAGCCGCTTCAGCGTGTCGGCGGTCACCTCGCGTACCGAAACCTTCTTCGCGCGGATCAGCGCCGCGGTCTCGACGCCGTCGAGCTTCCACAGATCGGTCATGCCGCCAACTCCTACTCTTTCCACACGCCCCAGAAGCGCTCGTTGCCGGCCGGCCAGGTGCGATAGCCGCGCACCGACGGCCCTGCCGCCGAGATCTCGACCGGATTGTAGATGCCGATGATCGGCACCGCCTCGACCATGCGCTTGTGCAAGGTCTCGAACAGCCGGCGCCGCTCGGCGGGATCGGACGAGATCTTGGCCGCGTCGAGCAGCTTCGCCGCCTCGGGATCGTCCCACTGCAGGAACGGGAACTTGCCCTTGTCGCCGATCAGCGAGGAGAAGCCGAGCGCCGGATCGAGCCGCGCCGAGTAGATGAACGAGGACATCTGGAACTTGCCGGCGCCGTAGTTCGCGAGCTGCGTCGCCCAGTCCAGGGTTTCGAGCTCGACCTTGATGCCGATCGCCTGCAGCATCGCCTGCACCATCACGGCGGCGTCGAAATAGCCGCCGGGCCGCGAGTTGGTCTGGATGCGCAAGGTCTGGCCGGCATAGCCCGCCTCCTTCAGCAGGCGCCTGGCGGCGGCGAGGTCGTAGGCCGGCCATTCGGCGAAGACCGGGCCGGTGTACGGGCTCGCGACCGGCACGGCCGACGGATTGGGAACGGCGAGACCGAACGACAGCGCCGAGGCCAGCTCCTTGCGGTCGATGGCATGGGCGATGGCGCGGCGGATGCGGACATCGGCGAGCAGCGGATCGCGCGTCTGCAGCAGCAGCACCTGCCAGCCGAACGTCGGCTGCACCGATGTCTGCATCTTGCGCGTCTTCACCTCGTCGATGTCGTTGGGCGAGATCGTGGGTGCGACGTCGATGTTGCCGGCCAGCAGCGCCGTCTTCATCACCGACAGATCGGGAATGACGAGGAAGCGGATGCGCGCGGCGAGCGCGATCTTGCCGCCGGCCATGCCGTCGCGCGGACCCGGCAGCGGCCTGTAGCCGTCGAAGCGCGCGAGCTCGATCTGCCGGCCGCGCTGCCAGTCCCTGATCACATAGGGACCGGTCGCGATCGGCGCCTTCCACGCGCCATCCGCGCCGACCGAGTCGGGATGCAGGATCGCGGCATTGCACTGGATGTTGGCCATGCCGATCAGGAACAGGCCTGAGGCCTCGCGCAACCGGAACACGACGGTGCGGTCGTCGGCGGCCTCGACCGATTCCACCTTCGGCCCCTGCGCCCCGTCGAAGAAGCGGATGCATTGCCACCGGGTCTTGGGATCGAGGTAGCGCCTCCAGCTCCATACGACCTCGGCCGCGGTCAGCGTCGCGCCGTTGTGGAACGTCACGCCCTCGCGCAGCCTGAAGCGATAGGTGCGGCCTTCATCCTCGACCTGCCAGCTCTCGGCCAGCATCGGCACGACGGTGAAATCCTCGCGGAAGGCGACCAGGCCCTCGACCACGTGATGCAGCACGATGTCGGAGTTGGCGTCGCGGCCGACGCCGGGATTGGTGCTGCGGACATCCGACGTCAGGGCGACGGTCAGCAGGTCGATGCGCTTGCCATCCTGCGCCCATGCAAGCGTGGCGGCGAACAGCGCCGCCACGAACACAACGATACGCGTCATCACTCCTTCGCCTTCAGGATACCCTCGAAGAAATCGAGCACCGGCTCCATCGCCTTCCAGCCCTCGTGCCCGATGCCCTGCACGACGTCGTGGCGCACCTTGATGCCATGCTTCTCGTAATTGGCCTTCAGGGTCGCCAGCCGGTCGATGCGGGTGACACCGGAATCGTTGATGCCCTCCATATAGGCCGGGCTGCCGGGCTGCACGGTGATTTCCCAGGTCTCGGTGTCTTCCGAGCCGACGATCATCTGCACCGGCACCTTGCGCATCGCCGGCAGGTCGAGCTCGACGCCGAATTCCTGCTTCAAGGTGCGCGTGCCGACCCACCAGTCCCGCGTCTCGTCGATCAGGGTGACGTTGCCCGGCGCGCCGATGGTCACCGCCTTCAGGCGATTCGGGTAGAGCAGGTGGAAGCGCTGCACGAACTGGCCGCCGCCGGAAAAGCCGAACAGCAGGAACCGCCTGGCGTCGATGCCGTACTTCTTCTCGACCTCCTCGACCATCGACAGCAACAGGAGGTCGAAGCGCATGTCGTGGAACTTCAGGCGCTTGAAGTTCGACAGCTCGCCCGGCTCGATCAGGCCGACCGGGAACAGCGGCGCCAGCACGATCGAGCGCGTGCGCTCGGCCAGCGGCGCGAAGCCGTCGCGATAGGCGGTGGCGGTGCGGCCGGTGCCGTGCATGGCGACGATCAGCTGCACGTCGGAGCGGTCCTGGTCCTCCTCCAGCGATTCCGGCACGTAGAGGCAGTAGCTGACGCGCTGGTCGGTCTGCGAGGCGAAGAACTGCGTCTTGCCAACATCGTAGTATCCGAGCTTCATGGACGTGGACTCCGCTATGGCGATCAGCGCCTCAGGAAAAGACGGCCCTCGCGCGCAGCGGCGGCCGCGGCGCCGCAGGTGACGAAGGTGACATCGGGCAGTCCCTTCAGCCACGCCAGCAGACCCTCCATCGCCGCCACTCGGCTGGCGCGGCCCGTGCCGTTGTCGCTGCGCGGGTGCAGGGTCAGGGAGATGAAGCAGCGTTCGGCGTGCAGCGCGGCGATCTCCTCGCGCCAGGTGCCGATCAGGCGGTCATGCGTCGCGCGCAGGCCCCATAGCGTGGCATCCACCAGCATCTCGGTCTGCGGCACCTCGATCATGCTGGTGCCGCCGTCGGCATCGAGCGCATAGGGGAAATCGTCGTCCTGGAAACTTGAATCCCAGCGATAGCCCAGCCGCGACAGCGTCGTCAGCGTCGCCGATGACAGCCGCCCGTGCGGCGCACGCCAGCCGGCCGGTGCCGCACCCAACAGCCTCGTCAGCGTGTCGTGTGTGCGCGTCAGCAGCGTGGTGTCCGCCGCGTCGTCCTTGCCGTACTCCTCCATCGCCCAGCCATGCGCCGCGACCTCGTGGCCGGCCTGCGCGATGTCGCGGACTAGTGCGGCATGCCGTTCGGCCTCGCTGCCGGGCACGAACACAGTCGCCGGGATCGCCTGCCGCTGCAGCATGGCGAACAAACGCGACGCGCCGACCGCCGCCATGTACTTGCCGTAGGAGTATTTGCCGAACAGCATCTCCTCGGCCATGTCGCGCCGCTCGACCGATGTGCCGTGCAGATTGACGGTGACTGATACGTAACAGGTCTTGGCCATGGCGCGATCCTCAACCCATCGTCCAGTCGCGACGCCAGGCATCCGGCCGCCGCAGGCACCACTGCGCCAGCTCCAGCATGCCGACGAACCGCACGCCCTCGTGCGCGCGGATGTACTCGATCAGCCGCTCGACGATACCGACACGCGCCGGTGAGCCCGAGCCGTAGCCGACACGCGGATGGAGGGTCAGGTTGTAATAGCCGCCCTCGCCATGGATGGCGTCGAACTCCTGCTTCCAGTGCTGCAGGATGTCGGACGGCGCGGTGTAGCTGACCCGATAGAAGGGAAAATCGTCGAGGCTCGAGGTGTTGTTGGGCAGCACCACGAAATCGTCGCGCTCGCGATTGTCGTAACGCGCGAGGTATGGCAGGTCGAAATCCTTGTCACTCGAATCGTAGATGTAGCCGAGCTCCTGCAGCTTGCGCATGGTGCGCGCCGATTTGTGGCCGCCGGGCGAGCGCCAGCCCCGCGGTGCCTGGCCGGTCAGCTCGGTTAGCAGCCGGTGCGTGCGTTCGAGCAGCTCGGGTTCGGCGTCGCCCGGATCCTGGCCCTCGTGCAGCCAGCCGTGTGCGCCGATCTCGTGGCCGGCCGCAGCGACGGCACGGACGGTGTCGGGATGCTGTTGTGCATCGTAGCCGGGCACATAGAACGTCATCGGCACGCGCTGGCGCGCGAACATGTCGAGGAAGCGCGGGATGCCACACTTCGCCGAGTAGCGGCCGTGCGAACGCACACCGAGCGGCGCATCGCCACGCCCGACCTCGAGCGAAGGCCCATCGAAGTCCAGGGTCAGGCAGACAACGGTGCGCGCACCGCCGGGCCATTCGTGTCGCGTGCGCAGCGCCAGCGAAGTCATCGCGCGACCTCCACGTTCCACAGCCTGGGCTTGCGGCCGGCCCACGGCGCGTAGCCCTTCACCGCGGCGGTATGCGCCGCGACCGAGACGCCCGAGCTCCAGACGATCATCGGCGAATCGGCGATGAACAGCCGATGCAGCTCGTCATAGATCGGCTGGCGGTCCTCCGGCCTGGTCATCGCCAGCTTTCCAACCAGCTCGATGGCGTGCGGGTTGCTCCAGACTCGATCAGCCTGCTTGCGCTTGTCGCCGGTGAAGCGGTCGAACACGAACATCGGATCGAGATAGGGTGTGTAGTTGAACACCATCAGCTGATACTGGCCGCGGAAATAACGATCGAGCTGCGCGCCGAATTCCAGGGTCTCGACCTCGGCGCTGATGCCGACCGCCACCAGCATGGCCTGCACGGCGATGGCGATGTCGTACATCGCCGCGAAGCGGCTGTTGGTGATGATCTTCACCGGCTGGCCCTTGTAGCCCGACTCGGCCAGCAACCTGCGCGCCAACCCCTGGTCATAGACGTGGCCCTGCTTCTCGACAGGGCCGAAATAGCGGCTCGACGACGGCACCGGCGAGGTGTTCGGCTTGGCGTAGCCGTCGGTGATCGCCTCGGCGAGCGCGGCATAATCGATCGCCGCGTTGATCGCGCGACGTAGGCGCACATCCGACAGCACCGGATCCTCGGTCTGCATCACCAGCGCGTTGACCGACGACACCGGGGAGGAGCGCACCGTCATGCGGCGGTCCCCGGCCAGCTCCTTGGCGTATTTCGGGTCGATGGCCGCCCACAGATCGATATTGCCGGCCAGCAGCGCCGCCTTCACCGCCGCCGGATCCGGGATGATCAGGAAGCGGATGCGCTCGATGGAAGCGGTCTTGCGGCCAGCATAACCGTCGCTGGGCTCGTCACGCGCGGTGTACTGCTCGTGCCGGACAAGATCGACGTATTGACCGCGGCGCCATTCGGCGACGCGGAACGGCCCGGTGCCGATCGCCTTGGTCCACGCGCCGCTGGCATCGACCGAGTCGGGATGCGCGATGCCGGCAGAATCGCAATCGGCCCGCGCCATGGTGCTGAGGAAGGCCGGCGCCGGCACGGCCAGGGTGAACGCGACCGTCAGGGGATCGACTTCCTCGACGCCAGCGATCCTCAATCCACGCGTGCCGTCGAAATTGCCGCGGCACGGCCATTTCGCGGCGGGATCGAGGAAGGTCTTCCAGGTCCAGACGACGTCCTTCGCCGAGAGCGTCTGGCCGTTGTGAAACACCACGCCTTGCCGCAGGGCGAAGGTGTACTTCATGCCATCGGGCGACACCGAGATGTCGCGCGCCAGCATCGGCGCCACCGTGCCGTCAGCACGCCATGCGACCAGGCCCTCGTAGACCTGCTGCAGGACGCTGCCCGTGCTGTCATCAGGGCTGATGCCCGGCATCAACCCCCTGATATCCGTCGCCAGTGAGAGGCGCAGCTGAGACTGCGCTGCGGCAAGCGACGGCATCAGCAGCGCGGCGAGCAGGACGACGAGAATGCGGACCATCAACTTGTCTCCTGAAGCGCGGGCACGTCGAGCGCCGGCGAGGCCTCGAGCAATGCCTTGGTGTAGGGATGCTGCGGTCGGTCGAAGATGTCGTCGCGCCGTCCCTGCTCGACGATTCTGCCGCCCTGCATGACGACGACGCGGTCGGCGATCTCCTCGACCGCCGACAGGTCGTGGCTGATGAACAGGCAGGCGAAGCCGCGATCGCGCTGCAGGGTGCGGAACAGCGACAGCACCTGCTTCTGGATCGTCATGTCCAGAGCCGAGACCGGCTCGTCGGCGACGACGAAATCCGGCCGGCGCACGATGGCGCGCGCGATGGCGACACGCTGGCGCTGGCCGCCTGACAGCTCGTGCGGCAGACGGCGCGCGAAGCCGGCCAGGCCGACCTCGGCCAGCGTCTCTTCCACGCGTTTGGCCCGTTCGGCGCGACTCATCTCAGGCAGCAGCTTCAGCGGCTCGTCGACGATCTCGCCGACGCGCATGCGGGGATCGAGCGAGGAATACGGATCCTGGAAC
>CAYNOF010000464.1:0-1686 GCA_964398335.1 uncultured Rhizobiaceae bacterium | reverse complement strand
CGGCGCCATGCTGACCATCGGCACGCGGCTCGACCGCTTCGCCGATGTGCGCGCCATCGCCGAGCGTCATTCGAACATCTGGTGCAGCGTCGGCGTGCATCCGCACGAGGCCAAGGAGGAGGGGCAGCGCGCGCCCGACCGCCTGGTGGCGCTGGCGCAGCACCCCCGCGTGGTCGGCATCGGCGAGACCGGCCTCGACTATTTCTACGAGCACAGCCCGCGTCAGGAGCAGGCCGAGAGCTTTCGCGCCCATATCGCGGCGTCGCGCGCCACGGGCCTGCCGCTGATCGTCCATACGCGCGACGCCGACGACGACACCATCGCCATCCTGCGCGAGGAGCAGGCGGCAGGTGCCTTCCCCGGCCTGATCCACTGCTTCTCCTCGGGCCGCGCGGTGGCCGAGGCGGCGCTGGAGCTCGGCATGTATGTCTCGATCTCCGGCATCGTGACCTTCAAGGCGGCCGAGGAGTTGCGCGCCATCGTGCGCGACCTGCCGCTCGATCGCCTGCTGGTCGAGACCGACGCGCCCTACCTCGCGCCCATTCCCAAGCGCGGCAAGCGCAACGAGCCGGCTTTCGTCGCCCACACCGCGGCCAAGGTCGCCGAGCTCAAGGGTGTGAGCATGGCCGAGCTGTCGGCGGCCACGACCGACAATTTCTTCCGCCTGTTCGGCAAGGCCGATCGCGCGGCCGCCGTCGAGCGTGCGGCGTGACGACGAAGGTCACGATCCTCGGCTGCGGCACCTCGGGCGGCGTGCCGCGCCCCGGCGGGCCCGGCGGCACGGGCGCCTGGGGCGCCTGCGATCCCAACAATCCCAGGAACCGCCGCAGGCGCTGCTCGATCCTGGTGGAGGAGGCGGGCAAGACCGTCCTGGTCGACACCTCGCCCGACCTGCAGCGCCAGTTGATCGACGCCCGCGTCACGCGGCTCGACGCCGTGCTGTGGACGCACGACCACGCCGACCAGACGCACGGCATCGACGACGTGCGGCCGCTGGCGATCCATCAGGGGCCGATCGACGCCTGGGCGTCGAAGAAGACCCTGGCCTCGCTGCGCTCGCGCTTCGGCTACGTCTTCGCCCAGCCCGATGTCAGCATCTATTCGACGCTCTACCGGGCGCACGAGATCGGGGAGGGGCCGTTCACCGTCGCCGGCATACGCGTGGTGCCGTTCGAGATGGACCACGGCTCGACCATCGCGCTGGGCTTCCGCTTCGGCGGCATCGCCTATTGCAACGACGTGGTGCGGCTCGACGAGCGCGCCTTCGCGGCGATGGAAGGCATCGACACCCTGATCGTCGACGCCATGCGCTACCGGCCGCATCCCACGCATGCGCATCTCGACCAGAGCCTGGAGTGGATCGCGCGCTTCAAGCCTCGTCGCGCCGTGCTCACCAACATGCATGTCGACATGGACTATGATGAGGTGAACCGTGTGACGCCGGCCCATGTCGAGCCGGCCTACGATGGCCTTGTGCTCGAGGCGTGACGTGTCCGCATTATGGAAAATAACTGGTTGGGTCACGCTGGCGCTGGCCTTGGCATGGCCGGCCGCGGCGCAGGATGCCCGCTTCAGCGGGCCGACGACGACATTCCGCACCTATGCGCTGGATGACACGACGCGCACGCTGATCGACCCTGATGAAAGCCTGAACCGGCAATACACCGGCCAGACGGCGGAGAGCCT
>CAYNOF010000463.1:0-2572 GCA_964398335.1 uncultured Rhizobiaceae bacterium | reverse complement strand
ACGACTGGCGGCTCGCCGGCGCGCGCGCGCGCGGCGCCTGGGACAACACCAAGGCACTGATCGAGCGTGGCCAGGACGCCATCATCGACGAGATGAAGAAGTCGGGCCTGCGCGGCCGCGGCGGCGCGGGCTTCCCGACCGGGCTCAAGTGGTCGTTCATGCCCAAGGAAGTCGGCGCACGGCCACACTACCTCGTGGTCAACGCCGACGAGTCCGAGCCCGGCACCTGCAAGGACCGCGATATCCTGCGCCACGATCCGCACACGCTGGTCGAGGGCTGCCTGGTCGCCAGCTTCGCGATGGGCGCGCATGCCGCCTACATCTACGTGCGCGGCGAGTTCTACGACGAGGCGATGCGGCTGAAGGCGGCCGTGAAGCAGGCCTACGACGCCGGCCTGCTGGGCGACAACGCCTGCGGCTCGGGCTGGAAGATGGACGTCTACGTCCATCGCGGCGCCGGCGCCTATATCTGCGGCGAGGAGACCGCGCTGCTCGAAAGCCTCGAGGGCAAGAAGGGCATGCCGCGCCTGAAGCCGCCGTTCCCGGCCGGCGCCGGCCTCTATGGCTGCCCGACCACGGTGAACAACGTCGAGTCGATCGCCGTGGCGCCGACCATCCTGCGCCGTGGCGCGGCGTGGTTCGCCGGCATCGGCCGTCCCAACAACGTCGGCACCAAGATCTTCTGCATCTCCGGGCACGTGAACAAGCCTTGCAACGTCGAGGAGGAGATGGGCATCCCGCTGAAGGAGCTCATCGAGAAGCATGCCGGCGGCGTGCGCGGCGGCTGGGACAATCTGCTGGCGGTGATTCCCGGCGGCGCCTCGGTGCAGCTGCTGCCCAAGTCGATCTGCGACGACGTGCTGATGGATTTCGATTCGCTGCGCGCCCATTCGAGCGGCCTCGGCACGGCAGCCGTGATCGTCATGGACAAGTCGACCGACGTGGTGAAGGCGATCGCGCGGCTGAGCTATTTCTACAAGCACGAGAGCTGCGGCCAGTGCACGCCGTGCCGCGAGGGCACCGGCTGGATGTGGCGCGTGATGGAGCGGCTGGTGAAGGGCGACGCGCGCGTCGAGGAGATCGACGTGCTGTACGACGTCACCAAGCAGGTCGAGGGCCACACGATCTGCGCACTGGGCGACGCGGCAGCCTGGCCGATCCAGGGCCTGATCCGCCACTTCCGCCCCGAGATCGAGCGACGCATCGCCGAGCGGCAGTCCAGCCGCATCGCCGCCGAGTGATCCGGAGATCGTCATGCCCAAGATGAAGATCGACGGAATCGAGATAGAGGTGCCCGCGGGCATCACGGTGCTGCAGGCCTGCGAGATGGCCGGCGTCGAGATCCCGCGCTTCTGCTATCACGAGCGCCTGTCGATTGCCGGCAATTGCCGCATGTGCCTGGTCGAGCAGGAGAAGGCGCCCAAGCCGATCGCCTCGTGCGCCATGCCGGTGGCCGAGGGCATGGTGATCAAGACCGACACGCCCGTGGTCAAGAAGGCCCGCAACGGCGTGATGGAATTCCTGCTCATCAACCATCCGCTCGACTGCCCGATCTGCGACCAGGGCGGCGAGTGCGACCTGCAGGACCAGGCGATGGCCTACGGCTTCGACCGTACGCGCTATCACGAGAACAAGCGCGCTGTGCCGGACAAGGATCTCGGGCCGATCGTCAAGACCTCGATGAACCGCTGCATCCAGTGCACCCGCTGCGTGCGCTTCGCCACCGAGGTGGCGGGCGTCGAGGAGCTCGGCGCCACCGGCCGCGGCGAGGGCATGGAGATCACCACCTACGTGCAGAAGACGCTGACGTCGGAGCTCTCCGGCAACATCGTCGATCTCTGCCCGGTGGGCGCGCTGACGTCGAAGCCCTATGCGTTCAACGCGCGCGCCTGGGAGCTGCGCAAGACCGAGTCGGTCGACGTCATGGACGCGCAGGGCTGCAACATCCGCGTCGATACCCGCGGCGCCGAGGTGATGCGCGTGCTGCCGCGCGTCAACGAGGACGTCAACGAGGAGTGGATCTCCGACAAGACGCGCCACGCCATCGACGGCCTGAAGCGCCAGCGTCTCGACCAGCCCTATGTGCGGCGCGACGGCAAGCTGAAGGCCGCCACCTGGGGCGAGGCCTTCGCCGCCATCGCCGAACGCATCGGCAAGACGCAGGGCTCGCGCATCGCCGCCATCGTCGGCGATCAGTGCGACGCCGAGTCGATGGTCGCGCTCACGGACCTGATGACCTCGCTGGGTGCCACGGGCGTCGAGTGCCGCCAGGACGGCACGCAGCTGCAGGCCGGTCCGCGCGGCGGCTACATCTTCAACGCCGGCATCGCCGGCATCGACAAGGCCGACCTGGTCCTGCTGATCGGCACCAACCCGCGCATCGAGGCGCCGGTGCTGAACGCGCGCATCCGTCGTCGCGCGCTGAACGGCGGCCTCAAGGTCGGCCTGATCGGCGAGGCGCCCGAGGATCTGACCTATCCCGTCGAGCGGCTGGGCACGAGCGCCAAGACGCTCGACGACCTGGGCGCCTTCGGTGAGGCGCTGAAGGCGGCCAAGACGCCGCTGATCATCG
>CAYNOF010000462.1:0-4897 GCA_964398335.1 uncultured Rhizobiaceae bacterium | reverse complement strand
GGAGCACTACAAGTGCGCGCGCGACGTGCAGCGCGTGCTGCAGCAGTACAAGTCGCTGCAGGACATCATCGCCATTCTCGGCATGGACGAGCTGTCGGAAGAGGACAAGCTGGTCGTGGCGCGCGCGCGCAAGATGCAGCGCTTCCTCAGCCAGCCCTTCCATGTCGCCGAGGTCTTCACCGGCACGCCGGGCGTGTTCGTGAAGCTCGAGGACACCATCAAGGCCTTCAAGGGCATCGTCGCCGGCGACTACGACGATCTGCCGGAGGCGGCGTTCTACATGGTCGGCACCATCGAGGAGGCCGTCGCCAAGGCCAAGAAGATGGCGGCCGAGGCGGCCTGAGCTTAAGCGGGTCGGAGGGCCTCATGGCCAAGGTGGCGTTTTCCCTGGTGATGCCGGAGCGCGAGCTCGCGGCGACCGAGGCCGACATGGTGATCGTGCCCGGCGGCGACGGCGATTTCGGCGTGCTGCCGGGGCACATCCCGATGATCTCGACCGTGCGTCCCGGCGTGGTCGAGGTGCAGGACGGCGGCAAGCCGACGGCGCGCTTCATGGTCGCCGGCGGCTTCGCCGAGGTCACCCGCGAGCGCTGCACCGTGCTCGCCGAGGAGGCGCAGCCCTTCGAGGACGTCTCGGCCGAGCAGCTCGCCCAGCGCTTGCGCGATGCGCAGGAGAAACTGGCGGAGGCCTCGCCCACCGCGCGCCCGGCGGCGGAGAAGGCCGTTTCCGTCGCCCAGGACCTGCAGCGCGCCTACGCCTATTACGCCGCTCGCTGAACGCTGTTCAGTGTCCATACCCGCACCTATTTGCGGGTTGAAAAACTGGCGGTTAGCAACTTTATTTCTGTGGACTTGGTATCCCGCCCGCCCTACCGATAGGGGCGGGGACGGGGGTACGTCCAAGGCGTGGCCCATGAAAGACTGGACGCTAGACGACATCGACTGGGACCGGTTCGACGCAAGCAAGGTCGATCGTGAACTCCTGAAGATCGTGAAAGCGGCGGCAATGGTCGAGCGCAACGGCGTCGACTATGGCGTTTATCTGAGCAATGTGTTCGCCGACGACCAGGAGTTCAAATCCCTGGCGCCCATCTGGGCACAGGAAGAGGTCGTGCACGGCATGGCGCTGGGCCGCTGGGCGCAGATGGCCGATCCGTCGTTTGATTTCGACCTCGCGTTCAAGACCTTCACCGAGAGCTATCGGCTGCCGCTCGACGCCACGACGTCGGTGCGCGGCACGCGTGCCGGCGAGCTGATGGCGCGCTGCATCGTCGAAACCGGGACCAGCAGCTTCTATGCGGCGCTGCGCGACAGCATCGACGAGCCGGTGCTGAAGCAGATCTGCGCCTTCATCGCCGCCGACGAGCTGCGTCACTACAAGCTGTTCTATACCCACATGCGGCGCTACCTCGAGGTCGAGGGCCTGGGTCGCTGGGGTCGGCTGCGCGTCGGCCTGGGGCGACTGGGCGAACTCGAGGACGACGAGCTGGCCTGTGCCTACTTCGCGGCCAATGCCGCGCCGGGCGAGGTCTACGACCGCAAGCGCTTCACCAGCGAGTACATGCGCCGCGCCTACGCGATCTACCGCCCCGGCCATCTCGATCGCGCCGTGGCGATGATCCTGAAGGCCGCGGGCCTGCCCGCGAACGGCCGCCTGCGCGACTGGGTGACGCGCCTGGGCTACCGCTTCCTGCGCCGCCGCATCGCCAAGTTCGAGCGCGCCGCGTCCGCGGCCTAAGTCGCGTGGATCAATCCACCAGATCGGCGAATTCGCGCACCACGGCGCTGTAGACGTCGCGCTTGAACGGCACGATCAGCGTCGGCAGCTCGGAGGCGCGGGCCCAGCGCCAGGCGCGGAACTCCGGATGCGCGGTATCGAGGTGGATGTCGGCGTCGACGCCGGTGAAGCGCAGCGCCGCCCATTTCTGCGCTTGGCCGCGATAGCGGCCCTTCCACATCGAGCGCGCAAGGTCGGGCGGCAGATCGTAGGCGAACCAGTCGACGCTCACGCGCAGCAGCTCCGCCTTGCCGGTGCCGATCTCCTCCTCGAGCTCGCGCAAGGCCGCCTGCTCCGGCGTCTCGCCGCGATCGATGCCGCCCTGCGGCATCTGCCAGGCATCCATGCGGGTATCCAGGCGCTGGCCGACAAAGACACGCCGGTCGGGTCCGATCAGCATCATGCCGACATTGGGACGATAGCCCGACGGAACGGCGGCCGAGCGGAACATGCGGCGCTCAGCGCGTCGACGCGGC
Source organism: uncultured Rhizobiaceae bacterium (assembly GCA_964398335.1). GTDB lineage: Bacteria > Pseudomonadota > Alphaproteobacteria > Reyranellales > Reyranellaceae > JAFAZJ01. The sequence goes on along the minus strand of CAYNOF010000462.1, from coordinate 2,644 downwards.
GGCCGGCGGTTGCGGCGCCCGCGGCAGACGCTTGCGACAATTTTCGGCGCACTCGGTCACGCCGGTGACAGGTGCAAGCAGGATGCCGCGCCCGCGCGCCCCGGGAGCCCAGGCCACGATGCCATCCACCGCGAGCGGCCGGGCGAGCGACCAGCCGAGGCCGAAATGCGCCGCGCGGACGTGTTTCTCGACCGCGTCGAGCCCCTTGTCGACGTCGGCAGCGGTGGTCTCGCGATCATTGGCATTGAAGCGGTCGACCCAGGCAATCGGCTTGTCGATGTCGGTCGAGTAGGGGACGCCCAATTCGCGGCTCATCGCATGCACGAGCGATCTGCCGTTCCAGCGCTCGAACTCCAGCACCAGCAGGCCGCGGTCGCGGATCTCGGTCAGCACCGGGCGCAGGGTGGCGGCGTCCTCCCGCACCGGGCTGGGCAGCAGCGCGACGCCGACATAGCCCGTCGTCTTCGCCAGTACCGCGCGCAGGCGGCGCAGGTTTTCGTCCGGCGCCAGCCCCTTCTGCAGCGGCGGCATGCCGCGCTCCTCGCCGCCCTGCGGATTCTGGGTCGGCAACAGCAGCAGCGCCTCGAGGCCGCGCTCGCGTGCGCGCTGGATCCAGCGGTCCAGATTGGGCGTCTCCGGCACGAACACCAGCGTGGTGGCCGGCGGCAACGTATCGACGGCCTTCTGTGTCAGCGCTTCGTTCAGGCCGATGCCGATCACCGCCAGCCCGAGGCGTGGGTGCTCGCGGTCGAGATGGTCGAAATTGGCGGCATAGGCCAGCCACGGCATGCAGCCATCGGCGGCGACGCGCGGCAGGCGGCCGACGGGGCTGGTCTCGACCAGGTCGGCAGGGTCGGTGCCGCCGGGGCACAGGCCCAGGCGACGGCCCGGCACCGGCGGCTTCTCCGGCGGCGGCAGGGGCAGTCCGTTGGCGGCGATCAGAACGGTCGGCGCCGTGTCGCTGTCGGGCCCGGCGATCACGGGCGGCCCCGGTGGGACGGCGACGATCAGCGGCGAAACGGCGAGCGGAAGCAGAGCGCCGGTGGTCGGCGGGGGAGTCGGTTCGGTCGGCGGCTTCGCGCTCGGCGGCGCACCGGCGTCCTTGGTATCCGGCATCTTCACCGTGACCGACGGCGCGGGCGCCGGAGCGGGCGAAGGAGATGGAGACGGCGGCTGCGCCTGGGCCAGATCGAGCGGCGGCTTCGTCGCGCCAGCCTCAGGCGGGCCAACCGCCGCCGGCTGCACGCCCGGGTGATACGACGACAGATGGCCCAGGCTCAGCGCCCCGGCCCCCACCAGCAAGGCACCGGCGATCGAATAGGCGATATAGATGCCGGCGCCGCGCGGCCTGGAGGGCGCGGGCGGCCGGCGACCGAGGGCGGGCTCCTCGCTCATCGGCCGCCTCCGCCCTCACGTCACTTGTCGCGGTTCGCGTAGAGCGAGATACCGCGGACAAGGTCGAGCGCGCGCATCAGCTGGTAGTCCATCGCCTGGTCATCCTGCGCGCCCTCGCCCGGCTTGGCCGCATCCGGCTTGGGTGCGTCGGGCTTGGCCGCGTCGGCCGGCGGCTTGGCCGGCGCCGAGCCGTCGGGCTTGTTGCGCGGGTTGTTGATCGAGCCGCGCAGGTTCTCCTCGCGGATGCCGCCCTGCTGGCGGATGGTCTCGATCTTCGACTGCTCGACCTCGATGTCGGGCTTGATGCCGTCCTTCTGGATCGAGCGGCCCGACGGCGTGAAGTACAGCGCCGTGGTCAGGCGGATCGCGCCGCCGCCGGTGACCGGCATGATGGTCTGCACCGATCCCTTGCCGAAGGAACGGGTGCCCAGGATGATCGCACGCTTGTGGTCCTGCAGCGCGCCGGCGACGATCTCGGAGGCCGAGGCCGAGCCGCCGTTGACGATGACCACGATCGGCAGGCCTTCGGCCATGTCACCGGGCTTGGCTTCCCAGCGCTGCACGTCCTCGGGCTTGCGCGCGCGCGTCGACACGATCTCGCCGCGCTCGAGGAAGGCGTCGGACACCGAGATCGCCTGGTCGAGCAGGCCGCCGGGGTTGTTGCGCAGGTCGAGCACGACGCCCTTCCACTTGCTGCCCATCTCCTTCTTGAAGTTGCTCAGCGCTTCCTGCAGGCCGGTCGTCGTCTGCTCGGTGAACGAGGTGATGCGGACATAGCCGATATCGCCGCCCTCGACGTGCGCACGCACCGACTTCACCTTGATCACGGCGCGGGTGAGCGTCACGTCGAACGGATCCTTGCCGGCGCGACGGACGCCCAGCTTGATCGTGGTGTCGACCCGGCCGCGCATCTTCTCGACGGCTTCCTGCAGGGTCAGCCCCATCACCGCCTGGCCGTCGATCGTGACGATCAGGTCGCCGGGCTGAAGGCCGGCCTTGGCGGCGGGCGTGTCGTCGATCGGCGAGTCGACCTTGACGACGCCTTTCTCCATCGTGACTTCGATGCCCAGGCCGCCGAACTCGCCGCGCGTCTGGACCTGCATGTCCTTGAACGATTTCGGGTTCATGTAGGACGAATGCGGGTCGAGCGACGAGAGCATGCCGTTGATGGCGTTCTCGATCAGGTCGCGCTCGTTGGGCGGCTCGACATAGTCGTTGCGCACCCGCTCGAGCACGTCGCCGAACAGGT
>CAYNOF010000461.1:0-4552 GCA_964398335.1 uncultured Rhizobiaceae bacterium | reverse complement strand
CGCTGGAGTCGGTGGGGAAGAAGCTCATCGACACGCTGTCGCTGACGTTGCCGCCGACCACGCGGGCGCGGCCGTTGCGGTTGTCGATCACCACGTCGCAATGCGTGACCTCGCGGTCGACCGCGGCGCGCAGCGCGCGCGCGTCGCGGTGGCCTGTCGCGCGCGTGCCGGCGCAGATCAGGTCGCCGCTCTTGGGCGAGGCGTCGCGCCAATCCCTGACCACGTAGCGGCCGGGCCGTCCGGCGAGCTGCAGGTCGAGCATCGCCTTCATGTACTCGGCGTGGCGGCCGGCGGGGCGAAGGTCGCTGCTGTTGATCCCGGCATCCTTCGCTACCCAGGCGACAAAGGCGCCCGACCAGGGCTTGTCGCTGCGGCCGTCCCATTCGGGATGGCCGGCGGCCCGCCAGTAGGTGCCGATGCGCGAGGCCAGCGGCTCGCGGTTCTCGTGGCCGCCGCCATTGCGGCTGTTGCGCCCGCCATAGTCGATGACGTTGCCGCCGTAGCGCTTCCACTCGTGCCAGGCCGCCGAGGCAACCCGATCACTGGGCGGCGGCTCGTCGCCCGGCATCGAACCGCACGCCGCCAGCCCGAGCGCGAGCCCGGCGGCCAGAATCATCCTGATACGGGAGATCATGATCTCCACCGAGGGGGTTTGGTTCTTATTTCAAGCGTAATATATCGTAATATCTGATGGTTGAGAACATTTCTTTATATAACAGATCAGATGAGGTCCGTAAGCCTCCTGACCTGTTGCGCTTGACCCTCGCCACGGCCGCAACCCATAGTCCGCTCAACGAAATAGTCGTGGTCGGGAGGACCCGAATGGCCGATTTTCCGTGGGTGAAGAGCTATCCGCAGGGCGTTTCCTGGGATCTCGACATCCCCAAGCAGGCGCTGCATGAGGCCTTCGAGGAGGCCTGCGCCAAGTACGGCGACCGGCCGCTGACGGACTTCCTCGACAAGATCACGACCTTCCGCGAGTACAAGGACCTCTCCGACCGCGCCGCCGCCGGCTTCCAGAAGCTGGGCGTGAAACCGGGCGTCCATGTCGGCCTCTATTTGCCCAACACGCCGCACTACATCATCGCCTTCTTCGGCGTGCTGAAGGCCGGCGGCCGGGTGGTGAACTACTCGCCGCTCGATGCCGCGCGCGAGCTCGAGTTCAAGATCGGCGATTCCGAGACCGACTTCCTGGTCACGCTCGACGTGAAGGCGCTCTACCCCAACATGGCGGGCATGCTGGGCAAGACGCGGCTGAAGAAGCTGATCGTCGGCTCGATCGCCGACTTCCTGCCCTTCCCCAAGAACCTGCTCTACCCGATCGCCAAGAAGGCCGATCTCTCCAAGTGGCCGCGCGACGCCCAGCACATGTCGTTCAAGGACCTGCTGAAGAACGACGGCAAGTACGTCAAGCACAAGCTGGGCGACAACCTCTGGGACGAGGTGGCGCTGCTGCAATACACCGGCGGCACGACAGGCCTGCCCAAGGCGGCGATGCTGACGCATGGCTGCATCATGGCGGCGATGAGCCAGGGCCAGGCCTGGACGACGCCCTACACCAAGGCCGGCACGGAGAAGATCGTCTGCGTGCTGCCGCTGTTCCACATCTATGCGCTGTCAGGGATCATGCTGGGCGCGGTGCGCAACGGCAACCAGCTGATCCTCTATCCGCGGCCTGATGTCGACATGATCGTCAACGACCTGGGCAAGAAGAAGCCGACCTTCCTGCCCGGCGTGCCGACGCTCTACACCGCGATCAACAAGCACCCCAAGGCCAAGGAGCTCGACCTCTCCTCGCTGAAGATCTGCATGTCGGGCGGCGCGCCGCTGCCGGTCGAGGTGCAGACCGCTTTCGAGAAGCTCACCGGCGCCACGCTGATCGAGGGCTACGGCCTGACCGAGACCTCGCCCACCGGCGCGATCTGCCCGGTCGACAAGAGCGTGCGCCGCGTCGGCTCGTGCGGCGTGCCGATGCCCGGCACGATCGTCGAGATCCGCTCGCTCGAGGACGGCGAGAAAGTGCTGCCGGTCGGCAAGGACAATGTCGGCGAGGTCTGCATCATCGGCCCGCAGGTGATGAAGGGCTACTGGAAGAAGCCGGAGGAGAGCGACAAGGTGCTGTTCTCCACGCCGCGCAGCAACTGGAAGGGCCTGCGCACCGGCGACATGGGCTACCTCGACGAGGATGGCTGGCTGTTCCTGGTCGACCGCTCGAAGGACCTGATCATCTCCTCCGGCTACAACGTCTATCCGCGCATGATCGAGGAGGCGACCTACGAGCATCCCGCGGTCGACGAGGTGATCGTCGTCGGCATCCCCGACGACTACCGCGGCGAGGCGCCCAAGGTGTTCGTCAAGCTGAAGCCCGGCAAGACGCTGACCTTCGACGAGCTCAAGGCCCACCTCACCGGCAAGATCGGCAAGCACGAATTCCCGGTCGCCTTCGAGGTGCGCAGCGAGCTGCCCAAGACCCCGGTCGGCAAGCTGTCCAAGAAGGAGCTCAAGGCCGAGGAGAAGGAAAAGTACGAGGCCAAGAAGAAAGCCGCCGCACCGGCAGCGGAGTGACTCCTGCCTTCCCCCGCCAGCGGGGGAAGGTCGTGGTCGGTGATCGACCAGATCGGAATCAGCTTTAGCGTCGCGCGCCGGCCGCCGGCGCGTCCTGCTGCTCGAGCAGCGCGAGCAGGCCGCGCAGCAGCGCTGTCGGCGACGGCGGGCAGCCGGCGATGTGCAGGTCGACCGGCACGATCGACGACACGGAACCCGCGGCTGCGTAGGATCCACCGAAGAGTCCGGTGCCGGCGGCGCAGTCGCCCACGGCGATCACCCATTTCGGCGCCGGTGTCGCGGCGTAGGTGCGCTCCAGCGCCTCGCGCATGTTGCGCGTGACGATTCCGGTCACCATCAGCACGTCGGCGTGGCGCGGCGAGGCCACGAAGCGCAGGCCGAATCGCTCCAGGTCGTAGAACGCGTTGTTGAGCGCGTGGATCTCCAGTTCGCAGCCGTTGCACGAGCCGGCATCGACCTCACGGATCGACAGGCTGCGGCCCAGGCGGCGGCGCGCGGCGCCCTCGACACGCGATCCGAGCTCGGCCAGTTCGCGCTCGCCAGGCAGCGGCGCCGGTTCGGTCAGCGGATTGCGCAGCAGACCCTGGAGAAGATGCGAGCGCATGGCGGCCCTACAGGTCGTGCCCGGCGTACGAGCAGTTGAACGATTTGTTGCACAGCGGGAAGTCGGCGACGATGTTGCCTTCGATCGCGGCCTCGAGCAGCGGCCACTGGAACCACGAGGCGTCGCGCAGGTGGCAGCGCGCGATGCGGCCGTCCGCCTCCAGACGCAGCCACACCAGCGCGTCGCCGCGGAATGCCTCGATGAGCGCCAGCCCCTCGCCAGCACGCGGCTCCAGGGCGACGGACAGCGGTCCCTCGGGCAGGCCGGCGATGATCTGCTCGACCAGCGACAGGCTCTGCTCGACCTCGCGGATGCGGATCCAGACGCGGGCGTTGACGTCGCCGTCCTCCCGCACCGGCACCTCGAAACGCAGGCTGTCGTAGGGCGCGTACGGCAGCACGCGACGCGTATCGAAATCGCGCCCCGAAGCACGGCCGACATAGCCGCCGGGCGCGAAACGGCGCACCAGATCCGGCCGGACGATGCCAGTCGAGACCGTGCGGTCCTGCAGCGAGGCCATGCTGTCGTACATCGACACCAGCGGCGGGAACCGCCGTCGGACCTCGCCGATCAGGGCGGTGAGTGCTGCAGCTGCGTCCGGCGGCAGATCGCGCGCCACGCCGCCCGGGATGATGGCATCCATCATCAGGCGATGGCCGAAGGTGATCTCCGATGCGCGCAGCACGCGCACGCGCAGCACGCCGCAATGGGCGTGCATCATCGAGAACGAGGCGTCGATGCAGATCGCGCCGATGTCGCCGAAATGATTGGCCAGGCGCTCGAGCTCGGCCGCCAGCGCGCGCAGCCACGCCGCGCGCGGCGGCGCCTCGACGCCGGACGCGCGTTCGGCAGCGAGCGCGAAGGCCCAGGCGTAGGCCACGGTGCTGTCGCCCGACAGGCGGCCGGCTAGCCGCGCGCCCTGCCCTAGCTCGGCGCCGGCCATGAGTCCCTCGACGCCGCGATGCACATAGCCCAGCCGCTGCTCGAGCCGCACCACGGCCTCGCCGTTGGCGGTGAAGCGGAAATGCCCCGGCTCGATGATGCCGGCATGCACCGGCCCCACCGGGATCTGGTGCAGGCTCTCGCCTTCCACCGGCAAGAAGCGATAGGGCGGCGGCGGCTCGGCGGGCAACGCCGCGCCCAGCGGCACGCGCGTCGGCCAGCGACCATGATCGAGCCAGGGCCGCGTGTCGACGGCGCCATCAGGCTCGAGCCCGAACAGGTCGCGGATCGTGCGTTCGAGTCGGATCGCCGGCGCATGCACGCGGCCGATCGAGGGGAAGCTGCCCTCGGGGCACGCCAAGGCGATCACCTCGACGTCGTTGCCGACGAGCGAGGCGAGATAGACCCGGCCCGTGTCACCCCACAGGCCCAGCAGCGAGG
>CAYNOF010000460.1:0-2833 GCA_964398335.1 uncultured Rhizobiaceae bacterium | reverse complement strand
GCAAATGGACCCTGTCGCCCGCGCGGCCCACGCCGCACGGTCCGCAGCGCCTGCGCGTCGATCGCCTGACCGCGGGCGGTCCGGGCGTGGCGCACCGGCTGGAGGTGCCGTTCGAGCGGGTGAAGGTGAAGCCCGGCGGTTCGGTGACCATCGTGCGCGGCGACAATCTGTGGAACATCGCGCGCGGCGCACTGGGCGGCGGCGAGCGCTACACCGCGATCTACGAAGCCAACCGCAACCAGATCCGAGATCCCAACCTGATCTATCCCGGCCAGGTGTTCGTCATTCCCAAGCCCCGCTGAGCCCATGCTGGCCAATTTCCTGATCCCGATCCATCCCGAGGGCTGGCGCTTCATCGCCATCTTCGCCGGCGTCACCCTGGCGCTGGCGTGGACGCCGCTGTTCTGGCCGCTGTTCATCGCCACCGGCTGGTGCGTCTACTTCTTCCGCGATCCGCCGCGGCTGACGCCGGCGCGCACCGGCCTGTTCGTGGCCCCGGCCGACGGGCTGGTGCTGAAGGTCGAGGAGGCGGTGCCGCCGCGCGAGCTGGGCCTGGGCGAGCAGCCGATGATGCGCATCAGCACCTTCCTCAGCGTCTTCGACGTGCACATCAACCGCATCCCGATCGACGCCACGGTCGACGTCGTGGCCTATCATCCCGGCCGCTTCCTCGCCGCCTCGCACGACAAGGCCGGCGACGAGAACGAGCGCCAGGCGGTCAGCCTGACGCTGCCCGATGGCCGCAAGGCCGTGGTGGTGCAGATCGCCGGCCTGGTGGCGCGGCGGATCGTCTGCCAGCTGCGGCCGGGCCAGGCCGTGCGCGCCGGCGAGCGCTATGGGCTTATCCGTTTCGGCAGCCGCACGGACCTCTATCTGCCGTCAGGCGTTATGCCGCTGGTGGCGCCCGGCCAGCGCATGATCGGCGGGGAGACCGTGATGGCCGACGACCGCGCCGCCGACGCCCAGCCGCGCGAAGCGGCCGAGCTCTAACGGCGAGGAGGCGGACCATGCCCGATCCCGAGCAGCGCGAACGTCGCCTGCGCCTGCGCGGCCTGTCGATCAACCGCCTGCTGCCCAACATCATCACACTCGCCGCGCTGTGCTCCGGCCTGACCGCGATCCGCTTCGCGCTGAGCGGCGATTTCCGCTCCGCCGTGCTGGCGATCATCGCCGCCGCCTTCCTCGACGCGCTCGACGGCCGCGTGGCGCGCCGGCTGAACGCCACCAGCCGCTTCGGCGCCGAGCTCGATTCGCTGTCCGACGCGATTGCCTTCGGCGTGGCGCCGGCCTTCCTGATGTATCTCTCGAGCATGAGCACCGCCGGCACCTTCGGCTGGGTCGTCACCTTGATGTTCCCGATCTGCAGCGCGCTGCGCCTGGCGCGCTTCAACGTCGGCATCTACGCCGAGGAGAAGCCGCCGGTCTGGGCCGGGGCCTATTTCACCGGCGTGCCGGCGCCGGCCGGTGCGCTGCTGGCGATCATGCCGCTGATGCTGAGCCTGTCGCCCGATATCGACTGGCCGTGGCTGCGCCACCCCATTACCGGCGCGGTGTTCCTGGTCGGAATCGGCGCGCTGATGATCAGCCGCGTGCCGTCGTGGTCGCTCAAGCGCGGCCGTATCCCCGGTCCCTGGGTGGTGCCCACGCTGGTGCTGGTCGCCCTGGCGATCGGCCTGATGGTGACCACGCCGTGGACCACCCTGCCGCTGATCGGGCTGGTCTACCTGTTCCTGCTGCCCTTCAGCTACGCCAGCTATCGGCGCACGGCGGCACGCGAGACGGCCCATGCTGCCGCATCGCCCTCGATCGTCGAATTGCGCGCCGTCGGCGACTCCAGCGATCCCACCCGGCGCTAGCGCCGTGGCCATTATCGGCCGCTGGTATGATCAATGAGCAATTGATACACGACATAGGAATCTATTATTTTCAATCTATTAACGCGTGAAAACGATCTAAAATCTCAGAATTTCATTGCCTAACTGCGAAAAGAAGTTCAAATTGCACATTAAGAACGTGTGGCATAGGCCGCTGGCGTTCCCGACGGTATTCGGTTGCCGTCGTAATTTCGGCCTGGAGAGATGCATTCCGGTCGACCGCCGCAAGCCCATGCCGCGGCGGCTGGAATGGCAAGAAATGGACAACCAGGAGATACGTTAATGCTGTCGATCTTCCGCAAGCTGATCAAGGACGAGCAGGGCGCCACCGCGATCGAGTACGGCCTGATCGCCGCGCTGATCTCGGTCGCCGCCATCACCGCCTTCACGACGGTGGGCTCGAACCTCAACTCCATGATGACCAACACGGCCAACAACCTGAAGTAAGGTCACGGATGGGCGCCATCAGGCGCCCGTCGCGAAACTGACGGGCCGCGGTGGGCAACCACCGCGGCCCGTTCTTTTCCAACGGAGGAAAACGTCAAAAACACAACGTTGTGGCAAAATAATCACTTGGTGTGACTTTTTAAAGTTTCGCGTTGGCTTGGCGTTGCTTTGATGTATTGGTTGAGATACAAGTTACATCTGTCGGAACTGATTGGAGACGCAGTGACGACAACGCCGGCTTCCGCCGCTGTCCCCATAAAACGCCTCCAGTTGATTGGTTCGCTTTGAATTGGGGGAGACCCGCAAGCCCATTACGGCCCGAATCGGGCGAACCGGTATGTATTTAGGAGATACGATTATGCTGTCCATCTTCCGCAAGGTCCTGAAGGACGAGTCCGGCGCCACCGCCATCGAGTACGGCCTGATCGCCGCGCTGATCTCGGTCGCCGCCATCACCGCGTTCACCACGGTCGGCACCAAGCTCAGCGCGATGATGACCAACACCGCCAACA
>CAYNOF010000459.1:0-2301 GCA_964398335.1 uncultured Rhizobiaceae bacterium | reverse complement strand
GAGGGGCGGCACGACGGGAATCCGTCGGCCGCCCCTCGGGCAAAATCTGGCGGAAGCGGGCCTCAGGCGGCCTGCTTCAGCTCGCTCTGCCGCTTGAGCGTCGCGGCGTCCTTGTCGATGCGCTCGACGGCGGCCAGCTCGCGCGCCAGCCGGTCCAGCGCCGCCTCGTAGATCTGGCGCTCGCTGTAGGACTGGTCGGGCTGCCCGGCATTGCGGTGCAGGTCGCGCACGACTTCGGCGATCGACACCGGGTCGCCGGAGTTGATCTTGGCCTCGTACTCCTGGGCGCGGCGATTCCACATCGCGCGGCTCACCCGGCTACGGCCCTTCAGGGTCACCAGGGCGGTGTCCATGATCTTGCGCGAGCTGAGCTTGCGCAGGCCCGAGGTGCGCGCCTTGGCGACCGGCACGCGCAGGGTCATGCGGTCCTGCTCGAAGGAGATCACGAACAGGTCCAGCGTCTGGCCCGCGATTTGCTTGGCCTCGATATCGACAACGCGGCCAACGCCATGCGTCGGGTAGACCACGAAATCACCTTTTTCGAACACAAACTCAACCATCTTCGGCTTGGCCTCGATCTTCGGCTTGACGTCGACCTTGGGCGCCTCGGCCTTGGCTTTTGCCGGCTCGGGCTTCGACGCAACGAGTTTCACAACAGTCCTGGCGGCGGGCTTGGCCCGGGTTTCCACCCTCGCCGCCGGCTTGGCGGCGACCTTCTTGCGGGCGCCGGCCTTGGGTTTGGCCGCCGCCTTCTTGCTGCTCTTGGTCGGCATCTTCCGGTTCCTTCGTACGAATCCGTACGCTTCAGGGCAGCCCCTTCAGAACACCCGCCCCGCATCCCCTTTACGCGGTCCCCGATCGTCGGTTCCAGTTCCGGCCTGTGATCCTGGTGCCCATTAGAGGCAAAACGCCCCTGCCCGCGGGAAGCGGCACTCGGGGCACCACGATTTGGCAAGAACCGGCCTGACGGACCGGGCGGCGGGGTCCCGACAGGACCTCCATCAGCGGAAGAAGTTTTACCACAAAATCGATAGGGAGTCCCGGGCAATGTTGCAGAAAAGCAACGCATTGAACGCGTCCCGTTATGCATGGGACGCAGATCGCTCGCTAAAAGTGAGGGCTTGCTAGCGTCTCAGCGTTTGCCAGGCTCCGGGCTGAAGAATTTATCGAACTTGCCGTCCATGTCCTTGAACGCGTCGGCGTCGTCCGGCTGGGTGCCCTTGCGGGTAATATTCGGCCACTTGGCCGCATACTCCCGGTTCAGCTCCAGCCAGCGCTCGAGGTCGCCATCGGTGTCGGGCTTGATGGCGTCGACCGGGCACTCGGGCTCGCACACCCCGCAGTCGATGCACTCCTCGGGGCTGATCACCAGCATGTTCTCGCCTTCGTAGAAGCAGTCCACCGGACAGACTTCCACGCAGTCCATGTACTTGCACTTGATGCAGGCTTCGGTGACCACATAGGCCATCGGGCGCTCCCGAAAATCCGCGATGTCGCAAAAAAGCGGGCCGTTACCTAGCCTTTAGCCCGCACGGACGCAAGGCGCAGACGGACGCGGAATTGTCCCGATCGCATGAGCGCCAGCCGGACGCCGCGTCAGGGCGGCGAGGGCGAGTCGCCGACCTCCTCGTAGAGCGTGCGTGCCTCGGTGGCCGGGCCGCGCCGCTCGCCCAGCGCCAGCACGCGGATCACCTTCACGCCGCCGCCATGGGCGAAAGTCAGCACCATGCCCGGCGCCACCGTGGCGTGCGGCTTGTCGGTGGGACGGCCATCGATGCGGAAGGGCGCGGTCTCGACGGCGCGCGTGGCCATGGCACGGCTGCGGTAGAACCGCGCCTGCCACAGCCATTTGTCGAGCCGCATCGCGCCTGAGCTACTTCTTGCCGAGCTTCAACTCGAGCAGCTTGGCGAAAGGCGAATCGGATTCGGGCGTGTCGCTCTTCTTCTCGGTGGTCGCGACCAGCCGGAACTCCGGACCGCCGGGATCGCGCCGGTCGCGGCCACCCTCGCGACGTGGTCCTTCGCGACGGGGTCCGTCGTGCCGCGGCCGGTCCTGCCGTGGCCCGTCCTGGCGCGGCCCGTCGCGACGCGGCTGATCGCCACGTGGCGCCTGCGCCGCGTCGCCATCGCGTTGACGCGGCGGGCGGGACTCGCGCCGATCGGGCCGCTGCTCGCCTTCGGGACGCGGCGGGCGTTCGCCGCGCGGCGCGCCGTCCTGCGGACGCGGGCCGCGTTCGCCATCGCCGCGCCGCTCACGGCGGCGATGATGCTGCGGGCGGCCTTCGCGATTGTCGGGGCCGC
>CAYNOF010000458.1:0-9656 GCA_964398335.1 uncultured Rhizobiaceae bacterium | reverse complement strand
GCCCGCCGCGCGGCCGGCTGCCGCGCAGCCACATCGCCAGCACCGCGCCCAGCACCAGCAGCGTGCCGATCAGGCCGAAGAGCTGGCCCTGGCTCACAGCGTCGCGCGCACGCGGCGCGCACCCTCGGCCATCGCCGCCATCTTGCCGTAGGCCGTGGCGCGCGGCAGGTACTTCAGCCCGCAATCGGGCGCGGCGATCAGGCGCTCGGGCGCGATGTACTTGAGCGCCGCCGTCAGCCGCTTCTCGATCAGCTCAGGCGTCTCGACATTGGGATCGCCGAGATTCAGCACGCCCACCATCACGCTCTTGCCCGGCAAATCCTTCAGCACGGCGAGATCGAGATCGGGCTCGGCCGCCTCGATCGAGACTTGCGTTGCGCTGGTGCCGTTGAGCTCGCGCAGGAAGGCATATTCCCTGGCCTTGGTCTTCACGACATAGGCGTAGCCCATGCACAGATGGATCGCCGTCGGTCCCTCGACGCCGTGCAGGGCGCGCTCGATGGCTTCGAGCGCAAAGCCGCGCGCCTTCTCGGCGTTGGGCGAAAGATACGGCTCGTCGATCTGCAGCACGTCGATGCCGACGGCCTTGAGGTCCTTGAGCTCGGCGTTCACCGCATCCGCGTAGGCCATCGCGAGCGTGCGGTCGTCGCCGTAATGCTCGTCCTTGGCCAGCATGGTCATGGTGAACGGGCCGGGCACGGTGATCTTGGTGGCGCGGTCGGTGTTGGCGCGCAGGAAGCGCGCGGCCCCGACCTCGACCGGCGCGCGGCGCCTGATCGGGCCGGTCACGCGCGGCACCTCGGTGGGCTTGCCGGTGCGGCCCGGCACGATGCCCGGCTGGTCGAGGTCGATGCCGTCGAGCGCATTGGCGAAATGGTTGAAGTAGCTTTCGCGGCGCACCTCGCCGTCGGTGACGATATCGAGGCCGGCGCGTTCCTGGTCGCGGATCGCCAGCAGCACGGCGTCGTCCTGCGCCTGCTCGCGCAGCTCGGCAGGCTGGCGCCAGACGCTTTCCATGCGCGTGCGCGGCGGGCCGTGCGAGAGCAGCTCGGCCTTGTCGACCAGCCAGTCCGGCTGCGGGTAGCTGCCGACCAAAGTGGTCGGGATCAGGGGCAACGCCATGGGGACTCTTTCCTGTGATGTCACCGCACTCTATCGGCTTGGCCCCAATGTTGCAGGGGTTATCGACCGGCAATCGGGGGGATCGCATGACACCGGACGAAATCGCCATGGTCCGCGCCAGCTTCGCGCAGGTGGTGCCGATCAAGGAAGCCGCAGCCGGGCTCTTCTACGGCAAGCTGTTCGAGCTCGACCCGTCGCTGAAGCCCCTGTTCAAGGGCGACATCAAGGAACAGGGCGCCAAGCTGATGGCGATGATCAGCACCGCGGTCGCCGGACTCGATCGCCTGGAAACCATCGTGCCCGCCGTGCAAGCGCTGGGGAAGCGCCACGTCGGTTACGGCGTGCAGCCCGCCCATTACGACACGGTTGCCGCCGCGCTGCTCTGGACGCTCGAGCAGGGGCTGGGCACCGCCTTCACGCCCGACGTGAAGGCGGCCTGGACCAGCGCCTACACGATTCTCGCCGGCACGATGAAAGAGGCCGCCGCAGCGTAGCTTGTCCCGGGTCCGTCTTCGCCCCTAGCATGGTTGATCATCGGGGGGGGCGACACATGACATCGGAACTCTCGCGCCGCAGCCTCGTGCGCCTGGTCGGGCGTGGCGGCGGCGCCGTGGCCGTGCGCAACACCCTGGGCGCGATGGGCCTGCTGGCGCCGGCCACCGCGTGCTCCGACGTGCAGCTCGCGCAGGGCTCGGGCAACGGCGTGCGCGTGGCGATCCTGGGCGCGGGGATCGCCGGCATGACGGCGGCGCACGAACTCGGCAAGGCCGGCTACGACGTGCGCATCATCGAGGCGCGCTCGCGCGCCGGTGGCCGCGTCTGGACGTTGCGCGGCGGCGATCGTCTCGACGAGGTCGGCTCGAGCCAGCGCATCGAATGGCAGGCCGATCGCGACACCTACTTCAACGCCGGCGCCGCGCGGCTGCCGCATCATCACCAGGGCATCCTCGGCTATTGCCGCGAGTTCGGCGTGGCGCTGGAGCCGTTCATCAACGACAACCGCGCCGGCCTGATCCACAACGATTCGGCGTTCGGCGGCAGTCCGCAATCGCGCCGGCGGGTCAACGCCGACATGCGCGGCGCCATCGCCGCGATGGCCGCGCGCCTGCTGCCGCCCGGGCCTTCGGCGATGCGTCGCCTGGTGAAGGGCTTCGGCGATCTCGACGATGCGATGCGCTATGTCGGCTCGGCGCGCGCCGGCTTCGAGCGCGCGCCGGGCGGCGGCGACCAGTCGGGCATCCTGAAGAAGCCGCTGCCGATCGGCGAGATCGCGCGCCTGCTGGCCGACGACAACACCGAGGGCGGCATCCACTTTCCGGAAGGCTGGGAGCAGGCGCCGACCATGATGCAGCCGGTCGGCGGCATGGACCGCATCGTCGAGGGTTTCGTGCGCGCGACCGGCCGCATGATCACCTACGACAGCGAGGTCGTGCGCATCGCGCGCACCGGCAACCGCGCGCAGGTCGCGGTGCGCAGCCGGCGCAGCGGTTCGCTCAGCACGATCGAGGCGGACCACGTGATCTGCACCATCCCGCTCCCCGTGCTGAAGAACATCGACAGCGATTTCAGCGATCGCGTGCGGCGCGCGATCGTCGCCGGCACCAGCGTCTACATTCCGGCGGTCAAGGTGGCCTACGAGGCGAGCCGCCGCTGGTGGGAGCTCGATCATCAGATCTATGGCGGCATCAGCTGGACCAGCCGCGAGATCACGCAGATCTGGTACCCGTCGCACGCCTTCCACACGCGCTCCGGCGCGGTGGTCGGCGCCTATATCTGGGACCACAAGGCGGGCTCGAAATACTCGGCGATGACGCCGGCGCAGCGTATCGCGGCGGCAGCGGCCGATGCGGAAGCGGTCCATCCCGGCTTCGCGAAGATGGTCGGCAAGGGCGTCACCGTGGCCTGGGCCAACGTGCCCTTCTCGATGGGCGCCTGGGCGGAGTGGGACGACGACAAGGCGGCGCGCCGTGACCACTACCCGGTGCTGGTCGCCGGCGAAGGCCCGGTGCAATTCGCCGGCGAGCACATCAGCTACATCAACGGCTGGCAGGAAGGCGCGGTGCGGTCGGCCCATATTGCGGTGCAAAGAATCGCCGAGGCCACGCGGGCGCGGCGGATTTGAGCCGCCGGCGGTTTTGACAAGGGCGCCGTACGCCGCCTAGGCTTGCGGCGTACGGCTGCTCTCCGATGGAGGATCCCATGGCCGCCAGTCTGCTCGAGCACTACAACGTCTTCTGCAAGGACCTTCCCGCCACGGTGCACTTCTACGAGAAGTATGTCGGGCTGCGAGACGGCGACCGCCCGCCTTTCCCGTTCCCCGGCGCCTGGCTCTATGCCGGCGAGCAGGCGGTGGTCCACATCGTCTCCGAGAGCGGCCGCAAGGATCACGGCAGCGGCGCCATCGACCACATCGCCTTCCGCTGCCACGGCCTGAAGGACACGCTCGACCTCCTGAAGAAGGACGGTGTCGCCCACGAGCTGCGCCAGGTGCCCGCCCGTCCGCTGCAGCAGGTCTTCATCCGCGACCCCGACGGCGTGATGATCGAGATGAACTTCTGGGACGAGCCGGTGGTCGCCAAGCCCCGCATGGAAGGCGCGATGCACGCCTCGGACGCGATCTAACCGTCTAAGAAGATTAACTTTTTCAGAGCTTTGCAGTCCGACATGCAGCCATGTCGGAATGCATGGCTCACGCCTTGCCAATCCGTCAAGCGCGCTTATTTTAAGCATGCTTACGAATTGGCGAGGACATGCCTGACCACACCCCAACCCTCGGATTCCTGCTGCACGACGTCGCCCGGCTGCTGCGCAAGCGGTTCGAGCAGAACGCGCGCGGCTCGGGCCTGACCCGCTCGCAATGGCAGGTCCTGGCCTATCTCGAGCGCAACCAGGGCATTCACCAAGGTGGCCTGGCTGACCTGCTCGATGTCGAACCGATCACGCTGACCCGCATTGTCGACAAGCTCGAGGCGCTGGGCCTGATCGAGCGCTGCCCGCACCCGTCCGACCGGCGCGTGCGGCTGCTGCGGCTCACCCCGGCGGCGCACGGCAAGCTCGTGCAGATGCACAAGCTCGGCGAGATGACCCGCGCGGAAGCGTTGGCCGGCCTGGCCGAAGCGGATCAGCGCCAGCTGCTGGCCACCCTGCAGATCCTCAAGACGAACCTGGCGGACGCCTGCGAGGCGCCCGCGATGAAGCGAGCGAGCAATGGCTAACGTCACCAAACTTGCGCCCGTCGAGCGCGAGAGCCTCGAGCGCGAGAGCCTCGAGCGTGAGAGCCTCGAGCGCGAAAGTCTCGAGCGCGAGATCGTCGACCGCACCACCGAGGGCGATGCGGCGCCCCCTGCCCTGTTGCCCGAGCCGCCGCCGATCGCGGCCAAGAAGCTGCCGGTCTCGCGCAAGGTGCGGGTCCGGCGCGCGCTGTTCGCGCTGCTGCCGATCGCGATCCTCGCCGCCGGCTATTTCTACGTCACCGGCGGCACGGTGATGTCGACCAACAACGCCTATGTGCAGGCCGACATGGCCAATTTGACGACCGACGTGGGCGGCATCGTCGCCCAGGTGCTGGTGCGCGACAACCAGCAGGTCGCGGCCGGCGACGTGCTGTTCAGGCTCGACGACACGCCCTTTCGCCTCGCGCTGAGCCGCGCCGAGGCGGCGATCGGCAGCGTGCGCAACGACCTGCTGTCGCTGCGCGCCAACTATCGCAACGTGCAGGCGCAGATCGAGCAGGCCAAGGCCGACATCGACTTCGCCACCACGACCTACAAGCGCCAGCAGCAGCTCGCCGCCGCCAACGCCGCGTCGCTGGCGGCGTTCGACGCCGCGCGCAACGCGCTGCAGGGCGCGCAGCAGAAGCTCGCCTCGCTCGAGCAGCAGCTCGCCGGTATCGCCGCGACCCTGGGCGGCGACGTCGACACGCCGATCGAGAGCCATCCGCGCTACAAGGATGCGGTGGCGGCGCGCGACGAGGCGGCGCGGCAGCTCGCCCATACCGTGGTGCGTGCGCCGTTCGCCGGCATCGTCACCAACGTGCCCTCGCTGCAGCCCGGCCAGTACCTCGCCGCGGCCGCCGTGGCCTTCAACATCGTCTCGACCGATCACGTCTGGATCCAGGCGAACCCGAAGGAGACCGAGCTCACCTGGGTCAAGCCCGGCCAGCGCGTGACCATCGAGGTCGACGCCTATCCCGGCCGGCGCTGGAGCGGCACGGTCGAGAGCATCAGCCCGGCCTCGGCGTCGAGCTTCTCGCTGCTGCCGGCGGAGAACAGCAGCGGCAACTGGGTCAAGGTCGTGCAGCGCATCCCCCTGCGCGTGCGCGTCGACGATGCCCAGGGCAAGCCGCCGCTTCGCGTCGGCATGAGCGTCGAGCTCAGCATCGACACCGGCCATGCGCGCGGCGTGCCCGATTTCCTCAAGGACCTGGTGGCCTCGGCCGACCACGACCATGACTGACGCAGCCCCCACGCCGCCGACGGCCAATCGCTTCGCCGTCACGGCCTGCACGATCCTGGCCGTGGTGATGCAGGCGCTGGACACGACGATCGCCAACGTCGCGCTGCCCTACATGCAGGGCAGCGTCTCGGCGAGCGCCGACCAGATCAACTGGGTGCTGACGTCGTACATCGTGGCGGCGGCGATCATGACGCCGCCTTCGGGATTCCTCGCCAGCCGCTTCGGCCGCAAGCGGGTATTGATGGTGGCGGTGGCCGGCTTCGTGGTCACCTCGATGCTGTGCGGCATGGCGCAGTCGCTGCCGCAGATCGTCGCCTTCCGCCTGTTCCAGGGCTTCTTCGGCGCCTGCCTGGTGCCGATCGCGCAGTCGCTGCTGCTCGACATCTACACGCCGCAGGAGCGCGGCTCGGCGATGGCGCTGTTCGGCGTGTCGGTGATGGTCGGCCCGGTGCTCGGGCCGGTGATCGGCGGCTGGCTGACCGATCATTTCAGCTGGCGCTGGATCTTCTACATCAACCTGCCGATCGGCGTGCTGGCCTTCGCCGGCCTGTCGATCTTCATGCGCGAGAGCCCCACCAACCGCGAGACGAAGCTCGACTGGCTCGGCTTCGGCAGCCTCAGCCTCGCCATCGCCGCCGTGCAGCTCTTCCTCGACCGCGGCTCGCAGCTCGACTGGTTCTCCTCGTTCGAGATCATCGTCGAGGCCACGGTCGCCGCCGCCGCGTTCTACATCTTCCTGGTGCACACCTTCACGGCGGAACGCTCCTTCGTGAATCCGAAGCTGTTCCTCGACCGCAATTTCGCGGTCGGCATCCTGTTCATCTTCATCGTCGGCATCACCTATCTCGCCTCGATGGCGCTGATGACGCCGTACCTGCAGACCCTGATGGGCTATCCCGTGGTCACGGCCGGCATCGTCATGGGCCCGCGCGGCGTCGGCACCATGGTCTGCATGCTGCTGGTCGGCCGGCTCATGGGGAAGGTCGATATCCGGCTGTTGCTGACCACCGGCCTGCTGCTGACGGCCTGGGCGATGGACAACATGACCGGCTGGACGCCCGACGTCTCGCAATGGACCATCGCCACCACCGGCTTCATCCAGGGCATGGGCCTGGGTTTCCTGTTCGTGCCGCTCACCACCGTGACCTTCGCGACCCTGCCGCCGGAGAAGCGCGCCGACGGCACCGGCCTCTACAACCTGTCGCGCAACATCGGCTCGAGCGTCGGCATCTCGGTCGTCTCCTACCTGCTGGTGCGCAACAGCCAGGTCAACCATGCCGAGCTGGCGAGCCACGTCACGGCGGTGAACCACGCCTTCGACCACGGTGCCGTGCTGCACGCGCTCAACCCGCTGACCGCCGCCGGCCGCGCGGCGCTGGACAAGGTGATCCAGATGCAGGCGGCGATCATCAGCTACGCCAACGACTTCAAGCTGATGATGATCCTGTCGCTGGCCGCGATCCCGCTGGTCCTGCTGCTGCGCCGCGCGCCCGCACAGCCTGCGGCCGACCACGCCGTGGTGATGGATTAGAGGATCTGGAAGACCTCGTAGATCGGCCCGCTCGCCTCGCGGCGGCCGACGCCGACGGCGATGATGCGATTGAGGAACGAGTACTTCTCCGACGCCGTCTCGAAGCGCGGCGCGGTGCGGAAGTAGTACTCCGAGGGATCGACCTTCTCGCCCTTGGCCAGACGGTCGAGCACCCATTGCGGGCCGTGCCGCAGGCCGCGATAGCTCATGTAGATCAGATGGCCGTCGTGCGTCTTGAGCGTCAGCCGCACGTCGAGTTCCCACACGCCGTCGCTGCGCACCGTGATCCAGTCGCCCGCCGGCGTCGGCTGCACCGTGCCCTTCAGCTCGTCGCCCTCGAAGGTGCCGCCGGCAAGGGACGCGAAGCGGCGATGGCCGTAAGGCGTGACGCCGATGTCGTCCATGGCGCCGACGTCGAGGCGGATGGTGAAGAGATGGGCGCTGTTGAGCGTCGGTCCGGACATCGTGATTCCCCGATTGACGCTGTCATCCCGAGCGCAGCGGGGGATCTTTGCGTCGATGAAAGATCCCTCGCTGCGCTCGGGATGACAGAAATGCCTAGCTCTTGGAGCCGCCGGCGAGCTTGGGCTCGACGGTCTCGACCGGCGCGCCGGCCTTCTTCCAGGCGCCGAAGCCGCCTTCAATATGCGCCACCGGCGTCAGCCCCATGTCCTGCGCCGTCTTGGCCGCCAGCGCCGAGCGCACGCCGCCGGCGCAGAAGAACACGAACTTGTCGCCATTGGCGAAGAACGGCTTGTGATACGGGCTGCCCGGATCGATCCAGAACTCCAGCATGCCGCGCGTCACGTTGATCGCGCCCGGCACGCCGCCATCGCGCCAGATCTCGCGCGGATCGCGCAGGTCGATGAAGGTCACGCCCTTCCGTCCGTGCATCGCCTTGGCCTGGTCGACGTTCAACGTCTCGATCTCCTTCATCGACTCGTCGAACATCTGCTTCACGCTGCGCTTGATCTCCAGCGGCATTGCCCTCTCCTTGCTGTTCGTGCCGACGTCACATGCCGCCGATGCAGAGATACTTGGACTCGAGATACTCGTCGATGCCGTACTTCGAGCCTTCGCGGCCCAGGCCGGACTCCTTCACGCCGCCGAACGGGCCGACCTCGTTGGAGATGATGCCGGTGTTGATGCCGACCATGCCGCTCTCGATCGCCTCGGCGACGCGCCAGACGCGGCCGATGTCGCGGCTGTAGAAATACGCCGCGAGGCCGAACTCGGTGGCGTTGGCCAGCCGCACGGCGTCGGCCTCGGTCGCGAACTTCACCAGCGGCGCCACCGGCCCGAAGGTCTCCTCGCGCATCACCAGCATCGATTCGGTGACGTTGGTCATCAGGGTCGGCTCGAAGAACGTGCCGCCGCTGCCGTGGCGATGGCCGCCGACCACGACCTTGGCGCCCTTGCCCAGCGCGTCGGCGACATGCTGCTCGACCTTGGCGACGGCGGCATCGTCGATCAGCGGGCCCTGGTTGACGCCGGCCTCCAGGCCGTCGCCGACCTTGAGCTTGCGCACCGCCGCGGCGAGCTTCTCGGCGAAGGCGTCGTAGACGCCTGATTGCACGAAGAAGCGGTTGGCGCAGACGCAGGTCTGGCCGGTGTTGCGGTACTTCGAGAGGATCGCGCCTTCGACCGCGGCGTCGAGGTCGGCGTCGTCGAAGACGATGAACGGCGCGTTGCCGCCGAGCTCGAGCGAGATCTTCTTCACCGTGCCGGCGCAGGCGGCCATCAGCTTCTTGCCGATCTCGGTCGAGCCGGTGAAGGTCAGCTTGCGCACGACAGGGTTGGACGTCATCTCGTTGCCGATCTCGCCGGCATCGCCGGTGACCACCGACAGCAGGCCCGCGGGCACGCCGGCGCGCTCGGCCAGCACCGCCATCGCCAGCGCCGAGAACGGCGTCAGCTTGGCCGGCTTCACCACCATGCCGCAGCCCGCGGCGAGCGCCGGGCCGGCCTTGCGGGTGATCATCGCCGCCGGGAAGTTCCACGGCGTGATCGCGGCGCAGACGCCCACCGGCTGCTTCAGCACGACGAGCCGGCGATCGCGCGCCGGGCTCTGCAGCACGTCACCGTCGACGCGCTTGGCCTGCTCGGCGAACCACTCGATGAACGAGGCGGCGTAGGCGACCTCGCCCTTGGCCTCGGCCAGCGGCTTGCCCTGCTCGCTGGTCATGATCACGCCGAGGTCCTCGACATTGGCCATCATGAGGTCGTTCCAGCGCCGCAGAATGTTGGCGCGTTCCTTGCCGGTCATCGCCGCCCAGCCCTTCATCGCGGCTTCGGCGGCGGCGATGGCGCGGCGCGTCTCGGCCGCGCCCATGCGCGGCACGGTGCCCAGCGGCGCGCCGGTCGCCGGATTGCGCACGGCGTGCGTGCGCCCGTCATCGGCGTCGACCCATTTGCCGGCGACATAGGCTTGCTCGCGGAACAGGTCCGCATCCTTCAGCCGCGCGCGCAATCCGCCATCGGTCTTGGTCAAGGTGTCGGGCATCGCATCCCTCCGTTTTGTCGTCGGGGAGTATAGGCCCCTCAGTTG
>CAYNOF010000457.1:0-3519 GCA_964398335.1 uncultured Rhizobiaceae bacterium | reverse complement strand
CTGGTGCGCGGCGCGATCCGACCGCTGCTCGACAATCTGCGGCAGGTCGCCGACCTGCCCGACGTGCCCACGCGCCAGGTGCTGAAGCTGCTGTTCGCCACCTTCGCGCGCGAGGTGCTGGGCAGCGACCGCAAGCTGCTGCTGCGCCTCCTGATCACCGAGGGCGCGCGCTTCCCGCGCCTGGTCAGCTTCTATCACGCCGAGATCGTCGTGCCGGGCCTGGCGCTGATGCGCGGGCTGATGAACCGCGCGGCCCAGCGCGGCGAGATCGCCAGCGACGCCCCGGCGCGCTTTCCGCAGCTGGTGATGGCGCCGCTCTTGCTGGCGGTCGTCTGGGACATGCTGTTCGGCCGCATCGCCGCGCTCGATATCGAGGGCCTGATCGAGGCGCATGTCGGCCTGCTTGTCGGCGAAATAGAGATAGAGCGTGCCCTTGGCGATGCCGGCGCGGTGCGCGACGTCATCCAGCCGCGCCGCCGCGAAGCCGTGCGCCGCGAACTCGACCAGCGCCGCGTCGAGGATCGCGCGCCGCCTGGCCTCGCTGTCCTGCGGGGCGCGGGGTGGACGGCCGCGGGGCCGGGGCTTGGCGGCGGGTCGCTTCATCATATTTTCCGACTGACCAGTCAGTCATATAATTATTCCAGCCGGGCCGCGCAAGCCTTTTGTCGCAAGAAGATGCGCATCGGGCCCGGTCGCGGATCGGCGTAGCCTCGGGCCGGCGATGGGACCTATGCTGCCGCGCAAACAGCGGGGAAACGCAATGGCCCACCCGGGCGTGCATCTGATCGGCAGCGTCGCCATGCCGGACGCCGAGAGCGTGTTCCGCGCCGTGGCCGGCGCGCTCGGGCCGTGGCTGAAGCGCATTCCCGACGGCGAGACCGGCAAGCGTCATCGCTGGATCTTCTGGCAGCAGCAGATGCTGCTCGATCACCCGGCGATGCAGATCGATAAGGACGCCGAGACGCTCAAGCTCTACCAATGGGACGGCCAGCTGATCCGCGAGAGCGAGCGCATCGGCTTCAGGCCCGGCGTCGATCCGAAGGCCGTCGCATACGAGACCGGCTACGCGCCCGCCGCGATCGAGTCGTATGGCGTGTTCAAGCGGCTGCGCGACGCCGGTGCGATTCCAGGCGGCGTGCGCTTCCAGGTGGCGCTGCCGACACCGATGGCTTCGGGCTACATGTATGTCAGCCCCGCGGCGCTCGCCGACTACCTGCCGGCCTATGAACGCTCGTTGCTCAAGGCGCTCGAGCAGATCTGCGCCGCAATCCCGCATCGGGATCTGTCGATCCAGTGGGACGTCTGCCAGGAAGTCCTGGTGTTCGAGAACTACTTCAAGCACCGGCCCGCCGACTACAAGGAGCAGGTGCATGCCGAGCTCGCGCGGCTGGGCAACGCCGTGCCTGATGATGTCGAGATGGGCGTCCATCTCTGCTACGGCTCGCCGCGCGACGAGCACCTGGTGATGCCCCGGGACATGGCGATCCTGGTCGAGATGTCGAACGGCTTCATCCCGCGTCTGACGCGCCGGCTCGACTTCCTGCATCTGCCGGTGCCCAGGGACCGCAGCGACGACGCCTACTTCGCGCCGCTGAAGGACCTCAGGCTGCCGAAGGAGACCACGCTCTATCTCGGCCTGATCCATTTCGACGATCACCGCGGCGACATGCTGCGCGCCGCTGCGGCAGGCAAGGTCGTGCAGGCCTTCGGCCTGTCGAGCGAATGCGGCTGGGGCCGCACCGATCCCGAGCGCGTGCCCGGCCTGATCGCCGCGCATCGCCAGGCCGTGGAAGAGCTGGGCGGCTGACCATGGCCGGGTCCGTGATCCGCCGGCGCACCGAGGCGCGCGTCGCCTGGCTGGAATTCAATCGCCCGCCGGTCAACGCCTTCACCCAGCCGATGGTCGAGGAGGTGCGTGCCGCCATCGTCGCGGCGCTCGCCGATCCGCAAGCGCGCGTGCTGGTGCTGGCCAGCGCCGTCGACGGCTATTTCAGCGCCGGCGCCGATCTCAAGGCCTTTGCCACGATGAAAGGCCCGCAGATGCGCGCCTGGGCCGAGCTGTGCCACGACATCGTGCGCCTGCTGCGCAACTCGCCGAAGCCGCTGCTGGCGGCGATCAACGGCACCGCCGTGGGCGGCGGGCTGGAGATGGCGCTGCATTGCGACATCCGCTTCGCCGCCGCCGATGCCCGGCTCGGCCAGCCCGAGATCAAGATCGCCTTCCTGCCGCCGATCGCCACGACGCAGGCGCTGGTGCGCTTGATCGGCCGCCCGCGCGCCATCCGCTATCTCTACGACGGCACCATGGTCGAGGCGGCGCGGGCGCAGGAATGGGGGCTGGTCGACGAGCTCGTGGCGCCCGCCGAGCTGCGCCGCCACGTGCAGGCCTACGCCGAGCAGCTCGCCGCCAAGCCCGCCGCGGCGCTGGCCGCGATCCGCCGCACCATCACCCTGGGCGGCGGCATGAGCTTCGAGGACGGCATGGCGATGGAGCTCGAGGCCGTCGAGAAACTGGCCGACACCGCGGACTTCGCCGAAGGCGTCGACGCCTTCCTCAACAAACGCCCACCGAAATGGTCGGACCGATGAGTGCAGCGCTGCGTCGCGTCTTTCCGTATGCGTTCTGGCTCTGCGTGCTGATCCTCGCGGTGCTGTCATGGTTGCCGGGCGAGGATCTGCCGCGCACCGGTCTCGCCGGCCGGCTCGAGCATTTCATCGCCTATGCCGGCACCTCGCTGATGGGCGGCCTCGCCTGGCCGACGCGCCATCACGCGCTGCTGCTGGTCGGTGGTCTTGCGGCCTTTGCCGCGGTGATGGAGCTGGGCCAGATCGTGGTGCCGGGCCGGCATCCCTCCGTCTGGGATGTCCTGGCCAGCAGCGCCGGCGCCCTCTCCACAGCCGTGGTGCTGCGCCTGCTCGCGGCACGCAACCGGCCCGCATGACCCGTCCCCTCGACGGCGCCACGATCCTCGAGATCGATGGGCCCCACACACCGCTCTGCATCCGGCTCGCCACCGCGCTGGCGGCCAAGATCGCCGCCGACCTCGGCGCGCGCGTGCTGAAGCTCGAGCCGCCGGGCGGCGACAGGGTGCGCACGGCGCCGCCGCTACTGCCCGCCGATGGACGCAGCGCGCTCTTCCAGTTCCTCAACACCTCGAAGCGCTCGATCACCCTGCCCGCCGATCGGCGCGCCGCGCTCGACGCGCTGCTCGCCGGGCGCATCGATGCGGCGCTGTACGAGGAAGGCGACACGGACGCCGCCACCCTGCTGGCCGCGCGCAACGTGGCGCGCGTCGAGATCGCCGGCTGGCCCGAGAGCATGCCGACGCCGCACCCGCCGCTCAGCGGCTTCACCGTGCTGGCGCTGGGCGGCCTGCTCGACATGGTGGGCGAGGCCGAGCGCGAGCCGCTGCGCCTGGGCGGCCATCAAGGCTCCGATCCCGCCGGCCTCGCCGCCTTCACCGCGCTGATGGCGCAGCTCGCCGCCAGGGGCGTACCGCCGGCGCGCGTCTCGCTGGT
>CAYNOF010000456.1:0-12062 GCA_964398335.1 uncultured Rhizobiaceae bacterium | reverse complement strand
CCGATTCGCCGACGATCGCCAGCGTCTCGCCGCGGCGCACATGGAAGGAAACATCGTCGACCGCCTTGACGATGCCGCGGCGGGTATAGAACCAGGTGGTGAGGCCCTCGACCTCGAGCGCTACGTCGCGGTTGGTTTTGGCGATCGCATCGGCGCGGTGATCCGGCATCCTTCGCTAGCTCCGCTGCCGTGGGTCGAGGATGTCGCGCAGGGCATCGCCCAGCAGGTTGGTGCCGAACACCACCAGGCTGATCGCCAGGCCGGGGAAGATCACCAGCCACGGCGCGCGGCGCACATATTCAGCCGCCGATTCCGAGAGCATGCGACCCCAGGACGGATACGGCTCGGGCACGCCCAGGCCGAGGAACGACAGCGACGCCTCGGTGAGGATCGCCGAGCCGAGCTGCGCCGTGGCCAGCACGATCAGCGGCGCCAGCGTGTTAGGCAGCACATGGCGCAAGGCGATGCGGAACTCGCTCATGCCCACCGCACGCGCCGCTTCGACGAACGGCATTTCGCGCAAGGAGAGCGTGTTGGAGCGCACGATGCGCGCCACGCTGGGCACCAGCGGGATGGCGATGGCGATGATGGTGTTGCGCAGCGAGGGCCCGAGCGAGGCGGCCATGACCAGCGCCATCACCAGGAGCGGCAGCGATTGCATGATGTCGGAGATGCGCTGCACCAGCAGATCGAACCAGCCGCCGATATAGCCGGAGGCCAGGCCGACGGCGACGCCGATGCCGCTGCCCAGGATCATCGCGCCGACACCGACGGCGAGCGAGATGCGCGCGCCATGGACGATGCGGGCGAACATGTCGCGGCCCATGAAGTCGGCACCCAGCCAGTAGGTGCCGTTGGGCACCGACAGCGACGCCTTGGGATTGGTCGACAGCGGATCCAGCGGCGCGATCCACGAGGCGAACGCCGCGGCGAACAGGAAGATCACGAAGATCACCGCACCGGCGGCGCCCAGCGGATAGCGCCGCGCGAGGAACTTGATGTTGCCCCAGGTGGTGGAGATGTTGGCGCCGGCGCGGATCAGCTCGGCTTGATGGTCGATAGCGGCCATGGTCGCCTCCTCAGTCCGCGTACCGGATGCGTGGGTCGAGCGCCATGTAGGCCATGTCGACCAGGAAGTTCACCACGACCACGACCAGGGCGATGAACAGCACGAGGTTCTGCACGATCGGATAGTCGCGCCAGCGGATCGCCTCGACCAGGAAGCGCGCCACGCCGGGGATGTTGAACACCGTCTCGGTGACGATCAGCCCGCCCAGCAGGAAGGCGGCCTCGATGCCGATGATGGTCACCACCGGCAGCACCGCGTTGCGCAGCGCGTGGCGGAAATTCACCGAGCGCTCGGTGGCGCCCTTCGAGCGCGCGGTGCGGATATAGTCCTGGCGCAGCACCTCGAGCATCGAGGAGCGTGTGAGGCGCATCACCAGCGCCGAGGAACGGAAGCCCACGGCAGCAGCTGGAATCAGGTACAGCGCCAGCTCGCTCAGCAGGTTCTTGGGCGGCGCGGTGTAAATCGGGATGTCGCCGAACCAGCGCACCGCCGCCATCAGGATCAGCAGGCCGAGCCAGAACGAAGGCAGCGACAGGCCGCTGAGGCTGACCACGCGCAGGATGTAGTCCAGCCCGGTGTTCTGGCGCACCGCGCTGATCACGCCCAGCGGCACGCCGATCAGCGTGGAGAACACCAGCGCGAGCACCGCCAGCTTCGCCGTGATCGGGATGCGCGGGCCGATCTCCTCGATCGTCGGCTTCTCCGAGACGTAGGAGAAGCCGAGATCGCCCTGGAACAACCCGCCGATCCAGTTGGCGTATTGCGACCACAGCGGCAGGTCCAGCCCGAGCTCCTTGACGATCTTCGCCTTCTCCGCCGGATCGACCATGCCCGCCGACTCGAAGAGGATGTCGGCGATGTTGCCGGGCACGATGCGCAGCAGCAGGAAGATCACCACCGACATGCCGAACAGGGTCAGCACCATCAGCAGCAGACGCCGCACGATATAGGAGCCCATGAGTGGCCTGCGCGCTTGGGGTTCGGGTTTCAGGAAACGCGACGACGACTACTTGTCGAGCCAAACGGTTTCGAAACGCCAGTGATTGTAGATCGTATTGACCGCAAGGTTCACCCCTTTCACGTAGGGCTGCCAGCACGTGGCACCGCGGCCGTGCAGGATCACCGGACGCGCGCCGTCCTCCTGCAGCTTCTTGTCGATCTCCCACACCAGCTTGCGGCGTGCCTCGAAGTCGGCCATCTGCGATTGCTGGTGGAAGAGCTTCTCGAGCTCGGGATTACAGTAATTGGTGTAGTTGCGCTCCGAGCCGCAGGAGAAGGTCTCGAAGAACACCACGTCAGGATCATCGATGCCGACGCCCTGCACGTTGAGCCCGATGCTGTAATCCTTGCGCAGCATGCGGGCGTACCACATCGGCGTGTCGAGCGGCTCGAGTTCGCCCTCGACATAGACCTGCTTGAGGTGGTCGATCAGGATCACCGCCGGGTCGCGGTAGCTCGGGATGTTGCGGGTCGAGACCTTGAGCTTCAGCGTCTTGTCCGGCCCGTAGCCCAGCTCCTTCATGATCTTGCGCGCTTCCTCGCGCCGCGCCGCGACGTCGGCGCTGTAGCCTGGCACGGTGGCGAGCATCTCCGGCGGCATGCCCCACAGGCCCTGCGGCGCCGGCAGCATCGTGGCGCCGATGTCGCTGTTGCCCTCGCTCAGGATGTCGTTGAAGGCCCGGCGGTCGAGCGTCAGCGACAGCACGCGGCGAATCTTGGCATCGTCGAACGGCGGCTTCTCGCGATTGACCAGCAGGTTGGCCTGGGTGTTGGTCGGCAGATACTCGCAGACCGCTTTGGGTGCCTGCGCCTGCAGCTCCTTCATGACAGGGAACGACAGGTCGGCGGTGAAGGTCATGTCGAACTTGCCCGACACGAAGGCCAGTACCGAGGTCGAGCGGTTTGGAATGATGGTGAACTCGATGGCGTCGAGATACGGCAGGCCCGGCTTCCAGTAGTCCGGGTTCTTCACCACCTTCATGCCCTCGTTCTGCTTGAACTCGACGAACTTGAAGGGGCCAGTGCCGATCGGCTTGGTGCGCATCTGCGCGGCGTTCACATGGCAGGGATAGACCGGCGAGAAGGCGCCGGCGAGCATGGTCAGCAGCGAGGGCTGCGGGTCCTTGAGGTGGAACGTCACCTCGAAGTCGCCATTCACCGTGATCTCCTGGAGATTGAAGTACCAGGACTTGCGTGGGTTCTTGCGCAGGCGGGCCTCGTTCTTGCCGATCAGGCCGTCCCAGGTGCACTTCACGTCGGCGCTGGTGAACGGCTTGCCGTCATGCCACTTCACGCCCGAGCGCAGCTTGAAGGTCAGCGTCCTGCCGCCGTCGCCCCAGCTCCACGACGTGGCAAGGTCGGGCACGATGGTGTCGGGCCGGTTCTGCTTGGACTGCGGATCGAACATCACGAGGTTGTTGAACACCGACATGAACGGCATGACGGTGGAGATCGTCGCTTCCTCGTGGATCGAGGCGCTCGGCGGATTGTCGCGATGCGTGATGCGCAGCGTGCCACCGGACTTCTGGGCAAGCGCCGCACCGGCGGCCAGCGTGACAGCGGCGAGCGCGATGGCGGCCGCCATCCTCCCCAACGGACGGGACATCGTCGTTTCCTCCGGAGCGCCGAACAGGGCGCCGTGATCGTTGTCGCGACCCGACTCTTGCGGGTCGGGGCGGATGGCGGCGCGCCTTCCGTCGACGCACTCATCCGAGGTGGGCGCAGTAGATCACAGGCGCCGCCGATGACGAAACGGTGAATCGTCGTTCAGTGGCGGAAATCAGCTATGCCCTTCGTCGCATCGAGTTGCCACGCGGAACAGCGAGCGCGCGATCCATGCCGAACCATTCGGCCAATGATCGCGGCCGTTCTGCATGGCGACGATGGCGCACGAACGCCACGATCTCGCGCAGCCACACTGCACCTGCCCTACGGGAGCACCAGCGCAAATGCCGTCTGATCTCGCGGTCGTGATGGAACAGCATGCGTGCGATCGCGCGCGGCCGCGCCTGCACCAGAAGCTCCATCAGCTTCACCAGGATGAAGACCTGCCACGGCCGCAGGCCGCGCACCGCCAGCAGCTGGTGACGGTAATCCCACTTGGCGCGGTCCTCTTCGATGACGAGTCGTTCACGATTCTCCGCCACCCAGTCGGTCCAGCGATGCGGCGTGACGTACATCGCATTGAGCAGGTCGGGATCGTAGGCCAGCACCTGGCGCAATGCGCGCCAGTAGGTGCGCGCCGTCTCCTCCTGCAGGCCGACGATATGGCCCAGCATCGACAGGATGCCGTGACGACGCAGCAGGCGCACCGCCTCGTAGTCGGTCTGCGTCGTCGAGCCCTTGCGGATCGCCGCCAGGGTGTCGGGATCGGTGGTCTCGATGCCCATCAGGATGCAGATGATGCCGGCGCGACGATAGAGCGACAGGATGTCGGCATCGCGCACGATGTCGCCGGCGCGAATCGTGGCGAACAGGCGCACCGGCAGCGCCCGGCGCGCCAGCTCCTGCAGCAACGTGGTCCACAGTCGCTTCGAGGAGGTCGGGTTCTCGTCCGCCAGATCGACGAACATGACGCCATGTTCACGATGCAGCCATTCGATCTCGTCCACGAGGCGAACAGGATCGCGGTAGCGCCACTTCGCCCAGAACTGGAACTGGCCGCAATAGCTGCAGCGATGCGGACAGCCGCGCGAGAACTGGATGATCGCCGCGCGGCCCATGCCGAAACACTGGTAGCGGTCCCAGTCGGCGATCAGCTCCCAGCCGACGCGATACGTGTCGAGCGCCTCGCTGATCACCCGCGCAGGCGCCAGCCTGGGCACACCGTCGACCCGCGTGGCGATGCCCGGTACCGCCGCCGAATCGCCGCCTTGCACCAGCGCGTCGACCAGCTCGCACGCCGTGACCTCCCCCTCGCCGCGCACGACGAAGTCGATCCACGGCGCCTCGTCGAGCACGTCGGCCGCGTGATAGGTCGGATAGACGCCGCCATAGACCGTGCGCGCGCCCGGCGCCGCTTCGCGCGCCAGGCGCAGCGTCTCGAGACAGGCCGGATGCGCCGGCGTCGAGCCGGCATGGCCGGTCATCACCACATCGGGGCGATGCGCCGCGATGCGCGCCGCCAGCGCCGCGCCGGTCAGCTGCTCGACCTCGGCATCGAGCAGCATCACCTCGTGGCCGGCATCGATCAGCGGGCCGCCGACGCAGAGCAGGCCGAACGGGACCTGGTGGCCCACACCGTAGACGCTGGTCAGCGTGATGTAGGGCGGGTTGACCAGCAGGACGCGCATGGCGGCGCGCTAGCCGGGCTTGCGGCCGGTGATGCGGCTGAGCACGCCGGGGATGAACTCGTTGACCGTGATGCCGGTGAAGCCGGCGCGCGCGAAGAAGCCTTTGACGTCGGATTCCGAATGCGCCTGGCCGGTGCTGTTGAACACCGCCTCGTTCAAGCCCCACAGCGTGGGATTGAGCGGCCCGTCGCGGCTGTCGCGCATGGTTTCGCCGATCAGATGCATCTCGCCGCCGGGCTCCAGCGCCGCGAACGCCTTGTTGACCACGAGCTGGATCAGGTCCGGGCTGTATTGCGGCAGGTTGCTGGCCATGATCACGACGTCGGCGCCCGAGGGAAACTCGGTCTTGGTGAAATCGCCGGCCATCGCCGTCACGCGATCCGACACGCCGTGCTGGGCGATGAACTCGCGCGCCACGACGGCGACCGGCGGCAGGTCGAAGACGATGGCACGCAAATTGGGAAAGGTCTGCGCCGCGACGATGCTGTAGGCGCCCGAGCCGCCACCAAGATCGAGGATCAGCTTGCGGCCCGACAGATCGACCTGGCGTACGAAGCGCCGTCCCGCGCCCATGCCGATCGAATTGGTGGCGGTGTGATAGCGCCGCGCATCCTCGACGGTGAAGTTCTCATAGTCGCCCAGCACGCGCTCGGTCTTCTGCCTGAGCGCTTCCGACAGCCTGCCCCAGCGTTCCCAGCGCGGCTTGGTGAAGGTGATCCACGGGCCGGCGTAGCGCGGCGAGCCCCTGACCAGGAAGCGCTCGACGTCGGGCGCGTTGGCGTAGCTCTCGCCGCTCTTGCTGAGCAGGTCCATCGCCGTCAGCGCCGTCAGCATGCGCTCGGCGTTGCGCCTCGTGATGTCGAGCCTGGCCGCCACGGCGTCGATGGTATTGGCGCCCTGCGACACGGCAGTGAACAGGTCGATCTCGACCGCCGCCATCAGCGCCGCGCTCTGCTGATAGGCCAGCGCCATCGCCTGCAGGCGCGTGGTATCGAGTCGCTCGGATGCCATGGCGTTCTCCCCTGTGCTGGCGCATCGTAGCCCGGATCATCGACAAGGCCACCACCACATGCCCGGACACATCGGAATCGCCGCCTGCTCCGCCGAGGGCGCGGCGCTGTGCTATCGCACCATCTGCATCGAGGCGCCCGCGCTGATGGGCGGCCACGACCATCCCGAAGTCTCGATGCACACCCCGCCCTTCGACGACTACATGAGGCGCATCTATCGCGGCGACTGGCGCGGTGTCGGCGAGCTGATGATGGCTTCGGCCGAGAAGCTCAAGCGCATCGGAGCCGATTTCGTGATCTGTCCCGACAACACGATCCACCAGGCGCTGCCCTTCTTCGAAGACCGCTCGCCCCTGCCCTGGCTGCATATCGCCGAGGGTGTCGCCCAGGAGGCCAAGGCACGCGGTTTCAGCCGCATCGCGATCACCGGCACACGCTGGCTGGTCGACAGCGAGGTCTATCCGCAGAAGCTCGCGGCGCAGGGCCTCGACTATCTGCGTCCCACGATCGAGGAGCGCGACGAGGTCAACCGCGTCATCATGGACGAGCTGGTGCGCGGCATCACCACGCCATCGGGCGTTGCCGCGCTCCAGCGCGTCATCGGCCGCCTGAAGGACGAGGGCTGCGACGCGGTCGTGCTCGGCTGCACCGAACTGCCGATCGTGCTGGGCGACGCGAACTCGCCGCTGCCGACACTCGACTCGACGCGGCTGCTGGCTCGCGCGGCGCTGCGGCGGGCGCTCGCCTGATGCCGACGCCGGGCGCGGTGCGCAAGCTGGAGACGCTGAGCCGGGTGCGGCTGTCGGCCAACTTCTTCCTGCGCGACTTCCTCTACAGCGAGACGGCGCAGATCTACGGCATCAGCAATGTGCCCGACGACCCCGCGCTCGCCATCGAGGCCGGCTCGCGCCTGTGCGAAGAACTGCTCGAGCCGCTGCAGGCGAGCTTCGGCCGGCTGGCGATCCGCTCGGCCTATCGCTCGCCGGAGATGAATTCGCTGTGCAACCGGCTGAAGCTGGGCTGCGCGCGCAACGAGTACAATTTCGCGCGCCATATCTGGGACCGCCGCGATGCCAGGGGCCATATCGGCGCCTCGGCCTCGATCATCATTCCCTGGGTCGCCGATCGTTACACGCAGGGTGAATCGTGGCAGCCGATCGCCTGGTGGATCCACGATCACCTGCCCTACAGCGAGCTGCAGTTCTTCCCCAAGCTCGCCGCCTTCAACATCGGCTGGCACCAGAAGCCGCGCCGCTCGATCTACAGCTACATCCCGCCGCGCGGCTATCTCACCAAGCCGGGCATGCCCGGCCACGACGCGAATCACGCTGCGGAGTATGTCGGCTATCCTGTACTGTCGCAGGCACAACGAACGCCAGGGAGGGCCGCCGATGGCACCGCTTGACGATACCCCGCAACCGGTGACGCAAGTCGAAATCGACCAGCGCATCTTCGATCTCTACGACGAGTATTGCCACGGCAGCATGGATCGTCGCGAGTTCCTGCTGCGCGCCGCCGCCGTTACGATCGGCGGCCTCGCGATGGCGCAGGCGCTGCTGCCGCGCTATGTGCAGGCGCAGACCATCTCCTTCACCGACGAGCGCATCAAGGCGCGCTACGTCAACTATCCCTCGCCCGGTGGCTCGTCGGGCCAGATGCGCGGCTATCTCGTGCAGCCATCCGGCACTGGCAAGTTCCCCGCCGTGCTCGTCGTGCACGAGAATCGCGGGCTCAATCCCTATATCGAGGACGTCGCGCGTCGCCTCGCCACCCAGGGCTTCCTGGCGCTGGCGCCCGACGGGTTGTTCCCGGTCGGCGGCTATCCCGGCAACGACGATGACGGCCGCACGCTGCAGGCCAAGCTCGACCAGGGCAAGCTGCGCACCGACATGCTCAACAGCGCGCGCTTCGTGAAGGCGCACGAGCTGTCGAGCGGCAAGCTCGGCGTCACCGGCTTCTGCTGGGGCGGCGGCACGACCAACTACCTCGCCGCGGAGTTGGGTGCTGACCTGCAGGCCGGCGTCCCGTTCTACGGCGCTGCCGCCGACACCGCGTCCGTCGCAAAAATCAGGGCATCGCTGCTGATCCACTACGCCGGGAACGACGAGCGCATCAACTCGATGTGGCCGGCCTACGAAGCGGCGCTGAAGGCCGCGAAGGTGTCGCACGAGATGCACACATACCCGGGCACGCAGCACGGGTTCCACAACAACTCGACGCCGCGCTACCACGAGGCGTCGGCCAAGCTTGCGTGGGAGCGTACCGCCGCGTTCTTCAAGAAAAATCTCGCCTGACACAGGAGGAGACTCCCATGCCGCCGCTCTCGTGGCCGTCACCGGCGCGGCGGCCGTGCGCACGCAGTCGCCCGAAGCGATCGCCGTCGCCAAGGCGACCGAGGCCTTCCGCGAGGCCATGCTCAAATCCCTCGAGTTCCAGAACGCCAATCAGTATGGCGAAGGCGGCGTGGGCTATTCGCGCTTCCTGCTCGTCGGCCAGACCCTGAGCGCGGGCAAGACGACCGACATCAAGATCGGCGTCCTGATGGTCTGGGTGAACCGTGGCAGCGGCTGGCACCTGCTGGCGCGCCAGGCGGTCGCCGTCGCCCAGACTGCCGACCGCGTCGGCCTACTTGTTGCAGGCACCGATCGACTGGGGCGCGCAAACCCTCCCGTCGATCCATGTCGCGCCGGACAGGTTGATGCCTTCCAGCCTGACGCCATCCAGCCTGGCGTCCTTCAGGTTGGCCCTGGACAGCTTGGCACCTCTGAGAAACGCGTCCTTGAGATTGGCGCCCTGCAGGTTGGCACCGATCAGCGAAGTGTCCGCGAGCCGAGCGCCCTCCAGATCGGCGCGCGGCAGGCTGACTTCGTCCAACAACGCACCTTCCAGGTTGGCGCCGCGCAGGTCGGCGCTATCCAGCCTGGCGTAGGTCAGATCGACCCCCTTGAGATTGGCCTCCGACAAGGTGGCCTCGCGAAAATCGACCGTGGGCGACAGATCGGCTTCGAGCAGGCTGGCCTTGTTCAGGTTGGCGCCACGCAGGTTTGCCCGTCCCATCTTGGCGCCCGCCAGCAGCGCGCCTTGCAGGTTCGCACCCTGCAGATCCTTGTCGCGCAGATCCGCGTCCCGCTTGTTGCAGCCCTGCCAGTTGACCTTCGGCACCGGTGGATCTGCGCACCCGGCAGCGGCGAGTCCGGGCGCACCCGCGAGCAGCGCGACCAGAACGCCGACTCGGACGGTGCGCGACGTCATGGCGAGGCAGCCACGGCGATGAACTTGTCGACATGCGCGGCGTCGGTGTCGAACGCCGTCACCAGGCGATAGGCCTGCTCGCCCGGCCGGTCGCTGGGCCACGGGTAGTATTTGAAGCCCGCGGCCTCGAGCGCGCGATTGGCCGCCGAGGGCAGCGCAATGAAGATCTCGTTGGCCTCGACGGGATAGAGCAGCCGCGTGCTGTTCAGCCGGCCCAGCCCGTCGGCCAGGCGCTTGGCCATGGCGTTGGCATGGCGCGCATTGGCGAGCCAGAGATCATCAGCGAGATAGGCGTCGAGCTGGGCCGAGAGCGCGCGCATCTTGGAGAACAGGTGGCCCGCCCGCTTGCGGCGGAACTCGAACTCCTTGGCCAGCTCGGGCTTGAAGAACACCACGGCCTCGGCCGCCAGCGCGCCGTTCTTGGTGGCCCCGAAGCTCAGCACGTCGACGCCGGCCTTCCAGGTGACGTCGGCCGGCTTGCAGCCGAGATGGATCAGCGCATTGCCCAGCCGGGCGCCGTCCATATGCAGCGACAGGCCATGCTTCTTCGCCTGGGCCGAGATCGCGCGCACCTCCTCGGGCGTGTAGCTGGCGCCGCATTCCGTCGCCTGGGTGATCGAGATCGCCGCCGGCTGCGCGTGATGCACCACGCCCTTCACGTCGACCGCCAGCGCCCGCTCCAGGGCCGGCATGTCGAGCTTGCCGGCCGGCCCGTCGACGCATTGCAGCTTGGCGCCGCCGCTCAGGAACTCCGGCGCGTTGGCCTCGTCGACATTGATGTGCGCGGCGGGATGGCAGAACACCACGCCCCAGGGCGGCGTCAGGCAGGCCAGCGACAGCGCGTTGGCCGCCGTGCCGGTCGCCACCGGGAAGGCCACCAGGGAATCGTGCTCGAAGGCCTTGCGCAGCCGCTGGGTGACGCGCGCGGTGATCTCGTCGGCGCCATAGGACGACATCGGCCCGGCGCGGTAGGCCTTGGCCAGCGCCTCGATGATCGCGGGATGGGCGCCGACGGCGTTGTCGCTGCGGAAATCCATGCTTACTCCTCGGGCCGGCGTGTCACGGCCTCGATGCGGTTGCCATCGGGGTCGAGCACGAAGGCCGCGTAGTACTCGGGACTGTAGACCTCGCGGATGCCGGGCGGGCCGTCGTCGCGGCCGCCGTGGGCGAGCGCGGCATCGTAGAAGGCGCGCACGGCGGCGCGGCTGGGCGCACGAAAGCACCAATGCCGGTTGTCGGGTGCGACCTTGCCGCTGCTGAGGTAGACCGAGATGTAGCGGAGCGACCCGCCCCGCTCGCCGTAGCCGATGGCGCGCTCGCGTCGATAGACGCGCGGGTATCCAAGCGCGCCAAGCACGGCGTCGTAGAAGCTCTGCGCACGATCGATGTCGCTGACGGTGATCGACAGGTGATCGAGCATCAGCGCTTGCCTTCGGGAAAGCGCACGACGCCCAGCAACGCGCCGGACGCCGGGTCGATGACGTACAGCGCGGCCGAGCCGTCACCCATCCGCACCAGCACCACGGTGCGAGCGTCGGCCGACGTGACGCTCTCGACCTTGGCGCCCTCCGGGATCGGCAGGCTGATCTCGCCGAAGCTGCGCGGCTTGGCGGCCGGCCCCGCGGGTGCGGTCGGCGGGCCCGCCTGTAGCGGTTCGGTTGCAGGCGGTCTAACAATGCGCCGGCCGAGCTCGACGAACACCACGATGAACCCGACGGCGATCACCACGCCCATGAAGATCACGAGCGCCTTCAGCCAGCCGATGTTCCGCGCGCCCGTCTGCTGCGCCATGCTCTCCCCGTGCCTCAATCCGACGTGACCCAAACCGACGGGCCGCAGCCCGGTCTCCATCGCCATGTCGCCGGCGAAGCCGATGCCGGCGGCCGCCTCGACCGGGCGATCGCGTCCTGGCTGCCGGGCCTGTCGCGCAGCCGCGCCAAGGCGCTGATCGAGGATGGCCGGGTGTCGCTGCTCGCCGGCGAAAGGCGCGCGACCTTGGCGGACGCCTCCCGCAAGGTCAAGGCAGGCGAGACGTTCGAGATCGACGTGCCGCAAAGCGCCCCGGCCATCCCCGAGGCGCAGGCCATCGGCCTCGCCATCCTGCACGAGGATGCCGACCTGATCGTGCTCGACAAGCCGGCCGGGCTGGTCGTGCACCCCGCCCCCGGAAACCCGGACCGCACCCTGGTCAACGCCCTGCTCGCCCATTGCGGCGACAGCCTCAGCGGCATCGGCGGCGTGCGCCGGCCGGGCATCGTCCATCGCCTCGACAAGGACACTTCGGGGGTCATGGTGGTGGCCAAGAACGATCGCGCCCACCACGCGCTCTCCGAGCAATTCCACGCCCACAGCGTCGAGCGCGCCTACCGCGCCGTCGTCCACGGCGCGCCGATCCCGCCGGCCGGCATCATCGAGGGCAACATCGGCCGCCACCGCACC
>CAYNOF010000455.1:0-6202 GCA_964398335.1 uncultured Rhizobiaceae bacterium | reverse complement strand
CATGAAGATGATCCGCTGGGACCACGTCGCCCAACTCCACGAGCGCGCCACGCGCGAGGGCTAGCGTCTTTGGGAGCGCCGCCATCAGGCGTTCCAGGGATTGACGATCTCCTTCACCACCGACCTGAAGTCGGCCGTGTTGCGGGTCACCAGTGCCAGCGCGTGGACGGAGGCGGTGGCGGCAATGAAGGCGTCCATGACGCCGATCGGCCGGCCGGCCGCGTCGCGTCGGGCCACCAGCTCGCCGCAGCGATCGGCGATCGCCCGGTCGACCGCCAGCACGCGACCCTCGAAGCGCAGCGGCAGCTCGTCGCGCAGCCAGGCATCGAGATGGCGCCGCCGCCTGCCGTCGGCCAGGCGCTCGACGCCGCAGCGCAGCTCGGCCAGGCTCGCCACGCTCAGGAACACGCGGTCCTCGTCGACATCGGCCAGCCAGGCGACGACCCCGGGATCGGGCCGCGGCCTGACCCATTCGGACACGACGTTGGTGTCGAGCAGGAAGCTCACAGCGCGACCTTGCGCGCCCGATCCTTGCGTCGTGCGACGACGAGGCCCGAGCCGCGCAGGGGCGAGGCGGCGAAGAACTCCGCCAGATTGCCGGTGCGCTTCGACTTGCGCTCCCATTCCTCGGCCGACACGACGACGGCCGCCGGCCGGCCGCGCCGGGTGATGGTCTGCGGCCCCTTGGCCCGCGCCTGCTCGATCATCTCGCTGAAGCGCGACTTGGCCTCGGCGACGGTCCAATGGTCCATGGCAACGCGCTCCGCTGGGGCTCGAATGACTATATGGTCATGATAGTCACTAGAGCCTCGCGGGACAAGCTGCGGGCGGTCCGCGTCGTGGCACCCTCGTTCAGGCAGCACTTTTCTGTGGTTGAAGAAATACCTGTTGATAAAAGCGATAAGGCGCAAGATTTCGGTCAGGTGAAAGTTGACTAGGTTTTGCGTGACCGGTGTAATTATCTGCAAGATGCACGGCATTGCCGTGGAAAAGAGCATGTTAATGGGGGGAAAGACATGGTGACATTCTCCGTATCACTTGCAGACATCGAAGATCACCTGGTCGACTATTTCTGCGATCGTTTTCACGCCAGCCCGGCGACGGTTTTCCCGGCAACCAATGTCTACAAGGACTTCAATTTCAAGCCGGCAGCGTGGCGGGAGCTGGCCGACGCCTTGTCCGCGTTGCCGTGGATGCAACATATCGGGGTTGTCCTGGTGCAGGCCGACATGGTTCCCCTCACCACCATCGAGCAGATCGCCTATCTGATCTTCAAGCGCATCAAGCAGGTGGTGACGACCGAATCCGTGGTGGGTGCGGCCGTTCCGCTGTCGGCGCTGATGAAGGCGTCGCTGCCGCGTGCGCGGGATGCGGCCAGCCGCGGCCCATCTGCGAAGCCGGCGGCCAGGAAGAAGAAGGCCGCGCGTCGCAACAAGTAGCACCATCCACCATCGTATCGGGGGACGACAATGAAACGCGAGCTCACGCGCGCGGCCACGGCCGCGGCGTTCGTTGCCATGGGCATTTGGTCGGTACCGACCCTGGCGCAGACACCGCGGGAGGACGTCAAGTGCCGCTTCGACGACAAGGAACGGCCTGGATACCTGGCGCGGGACAGGGTCAGGGTGATGGTCCTGCACCAGAACTTCGAGGTGTACCGCAAATACGACACCAGCTGCGACGGCAGGCTCGACGAGAAAGAGCTCCAGGAGCTGGAGAAGGACGCCGCTGCGCTGGTGGAACGCGGTGAGCGGACTCTTCAGCGGGTCGAGCGCGCTGGCCTGGCGATTCCCTTGGCCGATGGTGGCAGCAAGGGTCCGGTCCTTGTCCGCACCAATCTCGAGCCGAAAGACACGACGCCGAAGGGCCTGCAGGTCTACTTGCGCGACAGCCAGGTCGACATCGGCGCCTTCATGAGCCCGAAGGCCGCCAAGGATGCCAGCGGCGCGACGTTCGGCTGGAGCAACGACGGTATCGCCGCCAACACCGCGTGGTCCGGCAAGGGCGTGCTGACCGTGCCGTATATCTGGGACATGACCAAGCCGAGCCCGGTGGGGCAGTCCTACATCGCGGGCTTCGCCGTGGGACCCTGGCTGTCCTTCAATCGCGTGACCAATTCGTCCTCCGCGCTGCGCAGCAAGGAGGTCGATATCCTGTCAGCCGGCGCCGTGGGCGAGATCGGCGTCGCGCGCGTTCTGGGCGGCACGCAGTACCTGCGCGCCAAGGGCGGCGTGAACGGCAACTTCCACGGTGACGTGCGGTCGTGGTCGGTGGGCGGCGAATGGCAGATGGTCAGAAACGAGCGCGACGGCGGCCTGAGCATCAGCGCCCCCAACCCGTTGGGGTCGCTGCCGGTGACCTGGGAAATCGATCCCATCGCGCGCCTGGAATATCTCCGTCGGGTCAACGGCTCGCGCGATCCTGTCTTCGCGACCCGAGACGCGGCGCTGCGCATCGGGCCGACGATCGCGCTGACCATCGCGCCGCGGCAGAATTCGCTCGTCGTGCCGGATTGGCTGCAGGCTGCGTCGCTCAACGCATCCTTCTCCTATCTCTACGACACGCTGTCGGCGCGCTCGTACTGGCTGCTGAACGCGGCCGCGGTGTTCCCGATCGATCCCGCCGGGCATTTCGGCGTCAAGTTCAACTACCAGCTCGGCAAGCTCGACGAGACCGGCCAGCGTGTCAGCCTCGCGACCTTGGGCTTCGCCGTGAAATGGTAGGGGGCCGATGCCGGAGGGCGCGTCCGCAGCTCACCACGACGGCAGGAAGCTCCTGAACTTGTCGGCCATGAAGGCCTTGACCTCGGGCGAGCGGTAGCTCTCGACCAGGATCTTCACCCAGGGCTTGTCCTTGTCGACCGTGCGCACGGCGATGATGTTCACGTACGGCCCCTGCGGGTCTTCCTGCAGGATGGCGTCCTTGGCCGGATCGAGGCCGGCCTGCACGGCGTAGTTGGTGTTGATCGCGGCCGCCGCGACGTCGTCGAGCGAGCGCGAGGTCTGCGCCGCGTCGATCTCGATGATCTTGAGCTTGCGCGGGTTGTCGACGATGTCGAGCGGCGTCGGCTTCAGCCCGACATTCGGCTTGAGCTTGATCACGCCCTTGGCCTGCAGCAGCAAGAGCGCGCGGCCGCCGTTGGTCGGATCGTTGGGAATGGCGATCGAGGCGCCCACCGGCACGTCGGCCCAGGTCTTGTGCTTCTTCGAGTAGATGCCCAGCGGCACCGTGTAGGTCTGGCCCACCGACTCGATCTTGAACTTGCGGTCGGCCTTCTGGTTCTCGAGGTAGGGCAGATGCTGGAAGGCGTTGGCCTGGATCTCGCCGGAATCGAGCGCGGTGTTGGGAATGACGAAATCCGTGAACTCGACGATCTGGATCGTCAGCCCCTTCTTGGCGGCGACGGCCTTCACCGCCTCCATGATCTGGGCCGGCGGGCCGGCGGTGACGCCGACCTTGATGGTGGTCTGTGCCGCTGCGCTGCCGGCACCGGCGAGCAGCGATGCGGCGAGAGCAGCGATGAACAGACGACGAGACGACATGAGGGGACTCCTCGCAGGGGGCGGTTGGTTGGGAACAGTCATGCTTGATGTCGCTTGCGTTTGTCCAGCCGGCGCGCAAGCCGGTCGCCCAGGCTCTGCACGGCCTGCACGATCACGATCAGCACTACGACAACCGCAAGCATCACGTCGGGCATGAAGCGCTGGTAGCCGTAGCGGATGCCGAGATCGCCGAGGCCGCCGCCGCCCACCGCGCCGACCATCGCCGAGTAGCCGATCAGGCTGACGCTCGCCAGGGTCAGGGCGAGCGCGATCGCCGGCAGCGCCTCGGGCAGCAGCACCTTGAGCACAATCTGCAGCGGCGTTGCGCCCATCGCGCGCGCCGCCTCGATCAGGCCGTGCTCGACCTCGCGGATCGCCGCCTCGACCAGGCGGGCGATGAAGGGCGTCGCCGCCACGGTCAGCGGCACGATCGCCGCGCCGGTGCCGATCGAGGTGCCGGCGATCAGGCGGGTGAAGGGGATGATCGCCACCACGAGGATGATGAACGGCGTCGAGCGCGTGGCGTTGACCACCAGCCCCAGCACGCCGTTGGCCCACGGTGCGGCGAACAGCTCGCCGCCGCGGCTGGTGGCGAGGAAGACGCCCAGCGGCAGGCCGAGCAGGGTGCCGAGCGCGGCCGAGACGCCGACCATCATCAAGGTGTCGAGCGTGGCGTCGAGGATCAGCTGCAGCACTTCAGGCGACATGACCGAGCACCTCCGTGTGCAGGCCTTCGCGCGCCAGCGTATCGACGGCGGACTTCAGTGTCGTGTCATCGCCGGGGATCGCGATGGTGAGCGCGCCGAACGGCCGGCCGGCGATCGAGTCGATCTGGCCGTGCAGCAGGGCGATGTCGATCGACAGCGCGCGCGCGAGCTGGCCCAGCACGCGCTCGCCCGACTGCTCGCCGCTCCACACCACCTTCACCACCGCCTGGCTGCCGGGCGAGGGCGCGGGCTTCAGGCGCGCGCGGATGTCCTCGGGCAGCGCCGAGCCGGTGACCGAGCCGACGAAGGAGCGCGTCGTGGGATGCCTGGGATGGGCGAAGATGTCGAAGGTCGCGCCGTGCTCGATGATGCGGCCGGCCTCGAGCACGACGACCTGGTCGGCGATGGTCTTCACGACAGCCATCTCGTGCGTGATCAGCAGGATGGTCAGCCCGAGCTCGCGGTTGATGCGCTTGAGCAGCGCCAGGATCTGCGCCGTGGTCTCGGGATCGAGCGCCGAGGTCGCCTCGTCCGACAGCAGCACCTTGGGCGCGGTCGCCAGCGCGCGGGCGATGCCGACGCGCTGCTTCTCGCCGCCCGACAGCTCGGCCGGGTAGCGGTCGCGCTTGTCGGCCAGCCCGACCAGCTCGAGCAGCATCTCGACGCGCCGGCGGGTCTCGTCCCTGGGCCGGCCACCGATCTCCAGCGGCAGGGCGACGTTGCCGAAGGCGGTGCGCGAGGCCAGCAGGTTGAAATGCTGGAAGATCATGCCGATCGAGCGCCGCGCCGCGCGCAGGCCGCGCTCGTCGAGCGCCGAGATCGTCGTGCCGTCGACCGTGACGGTGCCCGAGCTCGGCTTCTCCAGCCCGTTGACCAAGCGGATCAGGGTCGACTTGCCGGCACCGCTGCGGCCGATCACGCCCACGATCTCGCCCGCCGCCACCGTGAGCGACACGCCGTTGACCGCGCCGACCTCGGGCGACGCGCGGCGCGCGGCGAACACCTTGCGCACGTTGTCGAACACGATCGCCGGCCGCGATGCGGCAGGCGACTCGAGGTCGTGGGTCGCGGAATCGGCACGAAGACTGGTCAAGACGACCTTGGAAGCGCGTTGATCGATCGGATGGAGCGGGAAGACGGCGCGCGGGCTATGGCACCGACACCTTGCAGACGTCAACCAGGACGCCAGAAGACGTGCCCAAGATCATCTATCCATTGGTGATTGCAAGACTTCATTCGGATCCGCAATGACCCGACCGTGGCCGGCTCGCAGCAGACGTGCTGCAGATTCGC
The DNA here is from genome assembly GCA_964398335.1 of uncultured Rhizobiaceae bacterium. GTDB lineage: Bacteria > Pseudomonadota > Alphaproteobacteria > Reyranellales > Reyranellaceae > JAFAZJ01. Next base: position 660 of record CAYNOF010000455.1, on the reverse strand, counting down.
GCCGGTGGCCTCAGCTCCGATCGGGAAACAGGTTGGGCATCCAGCGCGCGGCGATGGTGGCCGGAAAGCTGAGCTTGAGCGGCGCCAGGTTGTGTGGCGACGACAGCACGCCCATGGCGATCAGCGGGGCCACGACACGACGCGCCTGACGGGTGTCGGTGCCGACGATGCCGGCGATGTCGGCGCGGCGAAGCTCGCCGCGAAACAGCACGGCCTCGAGGATCTGGGCGGATTTCGCCGGCAGCTTCTTCAGCCGGGCCTATTGTCGTCGAGTCGCCGCCGGCCCGTCACGCCGGCGCCTGCATGTGGCGCACCGGTGAGGCCCAGTCCAACGCCTGGTCCTCGAGCAGGGCGGCATTGGTCGAGATCAGGTTGAAGCGGCCGGGCGTCGTGCCGCGGCGCACCTGCTTCAGCATCGTCGGCCCCTCGGCGAGCTTCACGATGCAGAGCTTGCCGACCACGCCGGCGACGTCCTGCTCGGGATCGCGGCTGTAGAAGACGCGCCAGCCGTCGGAGATCGTCGGCTCCATCGAGGTGCCGCGCACGATCACCGCCACGGTGCGCGCCGGGTTGAGCCCGCTGGGGCAGGGCACCTCGTCGAGCCCCTGGCCCTTGGGGAAGTCGTCGATCGGCAGGATCTCGGCGCCGGCGCCGACATAG
>CAYNOF010000454.1:0-2784 GCA_964398335.1 uncultured Rhizobiaceae bacterium | reverse complement strand
TCCGGCGCACGACTACAAGGGCCACACCGTCACCATCGTGCGCGAGGAGAGCCGTTTCAACCCGCGCCTGGGCGGCGATGTGGCGATCGCCGATTTCGCCGGCCACATGGCCAACCTCAACCTGCCGCATCCCAAGCAGCTCGACGTCGCGGTGCCGGCCAACCTCAAATGCGGCCGGCCCGACAACGAGGCCAATGCGCTCGCCGATCCCGACTGGGCGCCGCTGCGCTATACCTTCGGCGGCATCTGGGAGATCCAGGCGCACGTGCTGGAGGAGCATCTCGGCAAGGTCCAGGTACTCGACGTGCGCGAGCCGCACGAGTTCGACGGGCCGCTGGGCCACGTCCCCGGCGCCGTGCTGATCCCGCTGGGCGAGCTCAAGGCGCGCTCGGCCGAACTCGCGCGCGACAAGCCGATCGTCGCGGTATGCCGCGCCGGCAGCCGCTCGGCGCAGGCCATCACCATCCTGCGCGGCGCCGGCTTCAACGACATTGCCAATCTCGCCGGCGGCATGCTGCGCTGGCGCTCCGACGGTCACGGCACCGACGGCGAGGGGATTTGAGAGGAGAGACGATCATGGCGACACGGCGGCTCATGCTGGCATTCATGATGATGGCGTCGATGGTTCTGGCGTTGCCGGCACACGCGCAGTCGCGGCCGACCGAAGCGCAGCTGCAGCGCCTGATCGCGCAGGCGCTCAGCGATCCGCAAACGGTGACCTTCGCGCGGCCGGAGCCGCTGGGCTTCACCGAGAAGGTCGTCACGCATCAGATCAGCGTCGAGCGCGGCGGCACGACCTACACGCTGGCCGTCACCAATCCGCGCCTCAAGGACGGGCTGATCTTCTTTTCCCACCAGCCGTCGCAGCAGCTGTTCATCATGCATCGCACCGACACGCACCTGCTGCGCGTCTCCAGCGCGCGCAACGACCTGACGCAGGGCAATGCGGGCCTCAAACCATGGGATGGACCGTCGGCCGACAACGATTTCAACGCCCAGCTCGCGCTCTGGGCGACCGTGCCGTGAGAGTCAGGCGGCGACCTTCGGGTAGCGCAGATCCGCGGCGAGGCCGGCGCCCATCAGCTCGATGAAATTGTCGCGATAGAACAGGTCGCGCTGGCGCGGCGTGATATGCGCGGCGTCCATCGAGGCCTCGAAGCGCTTGATCGGGTTGCGGCCGCCCTCGACATGCGGGTAGTCGGAGGAGAACAGGCATATGCCGTCGCCGCTGTTGGCGATGATCCAGCCGGTATCCTCGTGCGGGTAGGGCGTGACACGCACCTGGCGTTTCACGAATTCCGACGGCTTCAGCGACATCTTCTGCAGCCGCTCCTCGTTCTTGAAGAAGGCGTTGTGGGCCGAGTCCATGTTGCGCATCCAGCCCGGTACCCACGACGCGCCCTGTTCGATGACGCCGATCATCAGCCGGGGGAAGCGGTCGAGCACGCGGTCGATGATCAGTGCGGTCAGCGCCTGCATCGGCGGAATGCCGATCGCCATGTAGTCGATCGACTTGAAGTTGTCGTCGCCGCCGTGGAAGTCGGGCACCGGCGGCAGGCCGTTGTTGAAATAGGCGGGGTCGAGCAGCTTCCCGCCGCCGCCGACATGGAAGACGATCGGGATGCCCGCCTCCTGCGCCTGCGCCCAGAGCGGATCGAAGGCGATGTGGCTGGGCGAGTGGGTCTTCGGGCAGCGCGAGGGGATCATCAGCGCCTTGGCGCCGAGCCTCAGCGCCTCGCCGGCGGCCTTCGTCGTGCGCTCGAAGTCGGCCAGCGGGACATAGGCGGTGGGCAGCAGGCGGCGGTCGACGGCGCAGAAATCGATCATGTGCCGCGTATGGGCATTGGCCACCGCGTACATCAGCTCGATGTCATCGCCGCCCTCCAGCACGTTGGAGTAGTTCAGCAGCGCCGTGGTGAACATCAGCTGGCTGGCGAAGCCCAGCAGGTCGATCGAGCGCGGCCGGTCCTGCTTGCGGTACGAGCCCAGCGCGTCCCAGTTCTTGCGCAGCATGATCTGCGTCTCGTCGAAGGCCTCGGCGCCCATCTCGGCGGCACGCTTCTCGCGCGTGGCGTGGAAGCCCTCGCGGCGCGGGAACAGCACCTTGTCGGTGACGATGGCGCGCGAACGGGCGTCGAGATAGTCGTCGAGGAAGCCCGGCGTCTCCATGATGTGCGCGTCGGCGTCATGGATCACGCGTCCCGTGGCGTAGGGCATCGACCGTTCCTCCTGATTTGCGCTCAGGGTGCCGCGCGCGACGCCGAAGTCAACGGCGCCCGCCCGCGATGCGGCACCGTCAGGCGGCCTGATCGGGCAGCGGCGGCAGCGGCCGGCGTGCCACCGCGTCGGCTTCCTCCGGCGCGATGCCCAGCCCGCGCAGGATGCTGGCGGCGGTCGCGCCGATGTGGCTGCGACCGGCGGTGCCGGCCAGCAGGCTGCGGATGGCGGCGAAGTTGGTGCCGCCGATCAGGTCCATCGCCGCGTCCCTGCTGGCGACGTGGAAGCGCTTCTGCTTGATGCCGAGCAAGAGGTCGGCGTGGATGTAGGGGCGGATGCGTTCGTCCCACACCGGCGAGGACATCGCCACCGACAGCAGGAAGCGCGCCATGTCGGGCTGCTCCAGCGCCAGCAGCATGTAGCGCCGCCCGCCGATGGCCATGCGCTCCGCGCCGTCGACGACATCGCGGCAGCTGGCGGCGATGCGCTCGCAGTAGCTCACGCCGTAATGCACCGCGGCGGCTTCGAGGACCGCCTCCTTGGTCGGGAAGTAGTTGTAGAACGTGC
>CAYNOF010000453.1:0-4063 GCA_964398335.1 uncultured Rhizobiaceae bacterium | reverse complement strand
TCGGCGACATGATGAAGATCGGCCGCCGCGGCAGCGTCAACATCGATCTCATCGTGCGCGGCACGCAGGGCCACGTCGCCTATCCGCACCAGGTCGACAATCCGATCCATCGCCTGTCGCGGATGATCGCCGCGCTGATCGACACGCCGATCGACAACGGCAGCACGCATTTCCAGCCGACCTCGCTGCAATGGACCAACGTCGATGTCGGCAACAGCGCCGACAACGTCGCGCCGGGCAGCTTGCGCGCGCGCTTCAACAGCCGCTTCAACGACCTGTGGACGTCCGAGAAGCTGATCGCCGAGTTCCGCCGCCGCCTCGACGCAGCCAATGCGGCGGTGGGCGGCAGCGGCGGCTACGAGATGAAGGCGCGCGTATCGGGCGAGTCGTTCTACACCGCGCCGGGCGAGCTCTCCGACCTCATCGCCGGCGCGGTGCGCGAGGTCACCGGCCTCGATCCCGAGCTCTCGACCACCGGCGGCACGTCGGATGCGCGCTTCATCCGGTCCTACTGTCCCGTGGTCGAGTTCGGCCTGGTCAGCCAGACCATCCACAAGGTCGACGAGCGCAGCACCGTCGCCGACCTGCAGGCGCTGGCCAAGGTCTACCGCCTGATGCTCGATCGCTACTTCGCGTGACCTCAGACGATCCCATCGAGGCCGGCCGCAAGCTCTTCGCCGCGTCCTGCGACTTCATCGCCGGCGCCGCGTCGATCGAGTCGCTGCCTGGCATCGGCGCGCCGGAGATCGCCTTCGCCGGCCGCTCCAACGTCGGCAAGTCGAGCCTGGTGAACGCACTGACCGGCCGCAAGACGCTGGCGCGCGTGTCGTCCAAGCCCGGCCACACGCGGCAGCTCAATTTCTTCGATCTCGGCGGCCGGCTGTGGCTGGTCGACCTGCCGGGCTACGGCTTCGCCCAGGTCTCGAAGTCGATGAAGGATGCGTGGAAGGATCTCGCCACCGCCTATCTGCGCGGCCGTCCCACGCTCAAGCGCGTCTGCCTGCTGATCGATTCGCGCCACGGCGTGAAGAAGGCCGACGAGGAGACGATGACCAACTTCGACAAGGCGGCCATCGTCTATCAGCTCGTGCTGACCAAGGTCGACGAGATCCCGGCGGCGAGGATTCCCGCGGCGCTGGAAGCCGCTGCCAAGGTCGCGGCCAAGCATGTCGGCGCCCATCCCGTGCCGATGGCGACCAGCAGCGAGACCGGCTACGGCATCGAGGAGCTCAGGGCGGAGCTGGCCGCCGTCGCTTCGCGCTGAGCGCCGTAGCGGGCGCCGCGAAATCCTGCGGCCGGTCGCCCAGCAGGAAGCGCGGGCCGGCACCGGCGCGCGCGGCGCGGTCGTCGCGGTTGTAGAGGGCGCAGGAACCCAGCGACAGGCAGCCGCAGCCGATGCAGCCGTCGAGCAGGTCGCGGGTGCGCTCCAGCAGGCGGATGCGCTCCTCCAGCGTCTCGCGGATGCGCCGGCTCATGGCCTGCCAGTCCTTGCGCGTCGGCGCGCGGCCCTCGGGCAGGGTGCCCAGCGCGCGCTCGATCTCGGCGAGGCCGAGCCCCAGGCGCTGGGCGATCAGGGCAAAGGACAGGCGCCTGATGTCGGCGCGCGCGAAGCGCCGCTGGTTGCCGCCGGTGCGCGCCGCGCGCACCAGGCCGCGCTGCTCGTAGAAGCGGATGGCCGACACGCTGAGCCCGGTGCGGCCGGCGAGCTGGCCGATGGTGAGCAGGACGGGCGGCGCCACGCGAGCCTCCGGAAGAGCTTGACCTCAAGTTAACTTGAGGTTGCAGGATGGGGCAAGCAGGTCGATCCCGAACGGCAAAGGAGGCCGGCGCCATGCCTGGTCCGCGCATCGAGCACGTCAACATCACCGTCACCGACCCCGACCGCACCGCGCGCCTGATGGGCGCGCTGTTCGGCTGGCACGTGCGCTGGAGCGGGCCGGCGCGCGACGGCGGGCGCACCGTCCATGTCGGCGACGAGCGGCAGTACATCGCGCTCTACACCGGCCGCGACGCGCGCTACACCGCCGAGGATTTCGCCAAGGGCCGGCCGCTCAACCATGTCGGCGTCGAGGTCGACGATCTCGACGCCGTCGAGGCGCGGGTCACGGCCGCCGGCCTCGCGCCGTTCAACCACGATTCCTATGATCCCGGCCGGCGCTTCTACTTCCTCGATCCCGACGGCATCGAATACGAGGTGGTGAGCTACGCCTGAGACCGCTCAGGCGGCGTCGTGGAAGATCACGCCGAGCGTCATGCGCTCGCCTGAGGTGACCGTGCTGACGCCGTGGCGCATGGCGGTGCGGTACCAGCCGCGACTGCCTTTCACCGGCCGCTGGTCGACGGCGAAGATCACCGCGTCGCCCTGGCCCAGGGTCGCGACATGGCCGCGCGATTGCAGGCGCGGGCGGTTCTCGACCAGCATGAACTCGCCGCCGGTGAAGTCCTCGCCCGGCCTGCTGAGCAGCACGGTGAGCTGCAGCGGGAAGACGAGGTCGCCGTAGAGGTCGCGGTGCAGCGCGTTCCAGTCGCCGGCGCCGTATTTCAGCAGCAGCGGCGTCGGCCGTGTCTGGCCGCCATCATGGCAGCGCTTCAGCCAGGCCTCGAGCGTGTCGGGGTAGTCCTCCGGCTCGCCCAGCGCACGGCGCCAGCGATTGGCGACGGCGGCGAGCGGCGGATAGGCCGCCTCGCGCAGCGCGGTGACCGCCGGCGGCAGGGGACGCGCGAAGTACTGGTACTCGCCCAGGCCGAAGCCGTGGCGCGCCATGATCACGCGGCTGCGGAAGCGCTTCTCCTCGCCGTAGAGCTTTGCGAGACCGGCGCACTCGGCGGGGGTCAGCAGGCCGCGTACGACGGCGTGGCCCAGCGCGTCGAGATCGCGGCCGACGGCGTCCCAGTCGGCGGCCTGGATGCGGCGATGGAGCGGGGTGGTTCGATCGGACATGGCGCCAAGGTAGGGCGCCGTCGCCGGCGCCGCTATCCGCGCACGGACCGCGCATTCGCGCAGACGGAAGATCGAGCCGCGGCAAGGCGGCCGGCGTTTGCGATGCAGGGCGGTTTGCGGTACGTTTCGCCGACGCCGCAACCAAGCCCTCTCCCCGCCGGGGAGAGGGCTTTGTGCAACGAGGGTAGGGTGATGGCCGACGCTGGGCAGCAGCCGGAGAACAGGGAACAAAGGCGTCTCATCCGCATGGCGGAGACGATCTCCAAGGCGCTGCCGTACATGCGACGTCACGAGGGTGCGACCTTCGTCGTGAAGTATGGCGGCCACGCCATGACCGACCCCAGGCTGGGCGATCTGTTCGCGCGCGACATCGTGCTGATGAAGCAGGTCGGCATGGAGCCGATCGTCGTCCACGGCGGCGGCCCGCAGATCAACAAGATGCTCCAGCGCGTCGGCATCAAGAGCGAGTTCGTCAACGGCCTGCGCGTCACCGATGCGGCGACCATGGAGATCGTCGAGATGGTGCTGGCCGGCTCCATCAACAAGGCGATCGTCGCCGACATCAACGAATGCGGCGGCATCGCCGTCGGCATCTGCGGCAAGGACGGCAACCTGATCCTGGCGCGCAAGGTCACGGAGATGCGCAATCCCACGACCGGCGAGCTCCTCAAGGTCGACCTGCAGCAGGTCGGCGAGCCGGCCAAGATCAACGTCATGGTCCTGGAGCAGCTGGCGCGCGCCAACGTCATCCCCGTGGTGGCGCCGATCGGCTTCGGTGTCGACGACGAGCTGACCTACAACATCAACGCCGATACCTCGGCCGGCGCGATCGCCGGCGCGATGAAGGCCAAGCGCCTGCTGTTCCTGACCGACGTGCCCGGCGTGCTCGACAAGAACGGCAAGGTGATCGAGGACATGACGGTCGAGCAGGCGCGCGCCCTGATCGCCGACGGCACGATCTCCGGCGGCATGATCCCCAAGGTCGAGAACTGCATCGACGCGGTGAACGCCGGCGTCGAGGCCGCCGTGATCATGGACGGCCGCGTGCCGCACTGCCTGCTGCTGGAGCTGTTCACCGAGTCCGGCGTCGGCACGATGGTGAAGCGGAAGTAACACCCTGGG
>CAYNOF010000452.1:0-2201 GCA_964398335.1 uncultured Rhizobiaceae bacterium | reverse complement strand
CTGGCCTGGCTGCGCACCGCCATCGGCCATCCCCCGCAGCCGGCGTAAGCGCCCGTCTTGTCCTACATCAAGGCCGGGCCGGCGGCTCTCAGGCATTGCTTCCGCATGGGGGCTCAATGCCAAGCTCGGGCGGTCTTTTCTGGACGATCATTCCGGAACGGCGACTGATTGTGATCAGTGCGCTGGGGAGGGTTCGCGCGCCCGACTTCGAGCGGTACATCGACGACATCAAGAGACGCAAGGTGCTGGGCTACCGAAAGCTGCTCGACCTCAGCCTCAAGCCGGGATCGATCGTTCCGACAGACCTGCCGCGCTTCGTGGAGATCGCACGGGCGGTCGCGGCCGAGGACGGCGGCCTCGGCCCCCTGGCCTTCATCGTCGCCGACGGCGCCGCCGGATTCGTCGCCGATTACTTCACCATCCAGACGGCCGACCTCTCGCGGCAGGTGGCGGTCTTCGCTTCGTCGCTGCAGGCGACGGCGTGGCTCGACGAAGTGTTGCCCGTCGATCGGGCGTAGGCCGCGGCGCGCTGCCGGCCGATCGGTCAACCCTGCAGACTCCCGGGATTGACGCAAAAGCCAGGGTCGACCCCCTTCCCGTCCAGAACCCGCAGCAGGTTCTCCGCCGCCAGCGCCGACACCGCCTCGCTGGCGTAACCGGTATGCGCGCCGATATGCGGGCTCAGCACCACGTTGGGCAGCGCCAGCAGCGGGCAGTCGGAAGCCGGCGGCTCGTCGCGGAAGGTGTCGAGCCCGGCGCCCAGCAGATGTCCGGCGCGCAAGGCCGCGACCAGCGCGTCTTCATCGATGATCGGCCCGCGCGCGGCGTTCAGCACGATCGCACCCCCGGGCAACGCCGCGAGTTGCGCGGCGCCGATCATGCCCTCGGTCTCGTCGGTCAGCGGGCAGTGCAGCGTGAGCACCTCGGCGCGCGCCAGCAGGTCGTCGAGCGAGGCGGCGCGCTCGACGCCGTCGATCACGGCGTTGATGTAGGGATCGTAGGCCATCACCTTCAGGCCCAGCCCGGCGGCGGCGCGGGCCACGCGCTTGCCCACGGCGCCCAGCCCGACGATGCCCATGGTGCGGCCGGCGAGCTGCGTGCCGGCCGGCCCCTTGATCCACCGCGCGCCGTGCAGGTTGGCGTCGTGCGTCGGGATCGAGCGCGCCACCGCGATCATCAGGCCGATGGTGAGCTCGGCGACCGACTGCGCGTTGACGCCGGCGGCCACCAGCACCGGGATCTTCTTCGCCGTCGCGGCGGGGATGTCGACGCTGTTGTAGCCGGCGCCGTGGCGCGAGATGCAGCGCAGGGAGTCGCTGGCGCGGATCACGTCGCCCGACACGCCGTGGCGCGCCAAGATGCCGTCGATCTTCTCCCGGCGCACCAGCGCCAGCAGCTCGGCGTCACTGCTGTTGTCGGCGACGAAGAGCACGCGGCAGCCGGCCGCGTTCAGCACGTCGAGGCCGGGCTGCGCCAGGTCGGGCGCGGTGATGGCGATGGTCCAGGGCATCAGTACGGCCGCCCGTCCTTGTGCGTGAACTGCCATTTGCCGTCGGCGCCCATCACCGCCTGGATGTCGTCGTCGGGATAGCTGCCTTCGTCGCCCGGCGTGCGGTCGCCGATTTCGAGGATATAGACATCCTCGCCGGTGCGGTTGACCAGCTGATGCGCCATGCCCTTCGCCGGGAAGCCGGCGCACATGCCGGGCTTCAGCACGCTCTCGCCGTTCTCCATCACCAGGGTCGGCTCGCCCTGCAGCACGTAGATGAACTCGTCCTGCCGGCTGTGGGTGTGCAGCAGCGCCGACTCGCCGCCCGGCGCCAGGCGCGTGAGGTTGACGCCGAAATTCTTCAAGCCGAACACGTCGCCGAGCTGGCGCTTCTCGCGCCCGCTCATGCGACTGAAGAACGGCTCGGGGTAGTTCGACGGCTTGGCGCGCGGCGCCACCGAGATGGCGGCGACGGCGACGGGTGCTGACATCTTGCTGTCGTTCATGGCGTGCAGGCTCCTGACGATCGGCTCCATCTTACGGCGCCTTGCCGCACCGCCGCCATTTTCCTGCCTCGGCGCCGACGCGCGGCTGGTGTAGGGTTAAAAGGTTCGCATCAGGGGAGTTCAGGGCGAATGCGGGGTCTGGGGGGAGTGCGCCGAAGCGCCTGGATGGTGGTCCTGGCCCTGTCGATCCTTGTCGTGCCGGGCGA
>CAYNOF010000451.1:0-1060 GCA_964398335.1 uncultured Rhizobiaceae bacterium | reverse complement strand
TGGCCGTCACCCACGCGGGCTTTATCGTCCTGTCCATGCTCGAGCTGTTCCAGATCCCGACCTCCGGCGAGCGGGCCTGGTCGAACTTCGAAAAGCGCATGAGAAAGTACTGGTCCGTGCAGGAAGGATGGGCCTTGGATGTCTCCGACGACATTCCCCGCGGACACTGGAAGGAAAGCGGCGGGCGCTTCCAATTGTGGCAGAACAACCCCCTCGCGGTGGCGGGAGTTGGCTTCCAGATCCCGGCGATCCACGGGCATGCCCGCCCCATCGTCCTCACTCCGGAATCCCCGGAAGTGACCATCCCGGTGAATCTGGCCTGCGAGCGCGTGCACATCCTGGGGCAAGTGACCTTCGGCGGCGGCTTCCCCACCGGCGGCAAAGACGGCGAAGTGGTGGGAAGTTATACCCTGCAATTTGCCAACGGCAAAAAGCAGGAAGTGCCGCTGCGCAACGGCTATGAAGTGGTGCAGGCCAACCTGGTGCATAAGGCTTCGCGGATTGATCCTCTGGCCACCGAATCGCAGCGCGCTCTTACTTATGTAAAAGACTCGGTGCGCGAGCGCTACCAGGTCCAGTTGCTCTCCTTGCCGGCCGGAGGGTCCAAACTTACCAGCATCCGTTGCCAGTTAAACGGAGAGCAGCCCTCATTGGCCATATTCGCGGTGACGGCGGAGCAACTTTGATTCTGCTGATGTCTGGATGGAAGCGTTTGGGGAAGAGAAATCTTAGATAGATACGGGGAACTCATGGCATATACCGACTTGGCCGAACGGCAACGCTCTGTTGTCGACTTGAATGGAGATTGGGAGCGCTACATCCATAACAAGCTCGTGGATGTGGTTTCTGTACCCTCCTCGCTTCGCCCCACCGGCTACTATCAGCTGAAGAAGAGTTTTCTGCTGCCGCGTTTGAGCGCCGGGCAGCGCACCTTTATTCACTTCGAAGCCATCACCTATTACGGACGCGTTTCCGTCAACGGCCACGATCTCGGCGCCATGATCCCCTATGTGCCGCAGGAGTTCGACTTTACTCCCTACGCGCAGGAAGGCCGCAATCT
>CAYNOF010000450.1:0-2012 GCA_964398335.1 uncultured Rhizobiaceae bacterium | reverse complement strand
CGCGCAGCTGCTCGCCGGGCACGCCCTCGACGCCGCTGAAGCCGGTGAACAGCCCGGGCGCGATCGCCCACAGGAAGGCGATGGCGATGATCAGCCAGGCCAGCACCAGGCTGACCGGCACCCGCCGCAGCCGCGCCAGCCGGCCGGCGCGGCTGCGCGCGTCGGGTTCGTGTCGGGCGGCATCCTCTGTCAGCCCCACGGGGTCGGGATGCGAGGGGCTCCCGACGCTCATGTCGCCACGCTGGGCCGGCTCGCCAGGCGCGGGTCGAGCACCGGGTAGAGCAGGTCGACGATCAGGTTGATGCTGACGAAGGCCAATGCCGAGATCACGACGATGGCCTGCAGCACCGCGGTGTCGTGGTTGCCGACCGCCTGGTTGGTCAGCCCGCCCAGCCCGTTCAGGCCGTAGACCGCCTCGGTGACGACGGCGCCGGCGAGCAGCTCGCCGAACAGCACGCCGGCGATGGTCAGCGTCGGCAGCACGGCGTTGCGCGCGACATGCTTCCACAGCACCCACTGGCGCGAGGCGCCCTTGGCGCGCGCGACGGCGACGAAGGGCTGCGCCAGCACTTCGTCGATGTTGCGCATCAGGATCTGGCTCAGCGGCGCGGAGATCGGGATGGCGAGCGTCAGCACCGGCAGCACCAGCCGCTCGATGGGGCCGGGGCTGATCACCGAGACCCAGCCGAACTGGAAGGAGAAGACCTGGATCAGCATGATGCCGAGCCAGAACACCGGCACCGAGACGAACAGCGAGGGCATCGACTGAATGGCGGCGCGCAGCCAGGCCATGCCGACCATGCTGGACAAAGCGGCGAGCGCAACGGTCAGGATCACCGCCGCGACGAAGCCCAGCGAGGCGAGCAGCAGGGTGGGCGGCAGGTTGGTCTGCAATTGCTGGCTCACCGGCACGCCGGCCTGGATCGAATAGCCGAAATTGCCGCCGAGGAAGTTCGCCAGCGTGCGCAGGTAGCGCTCCCAGATCGGCAGGTCCGCGCCATAGGCGGCGCGGATGTCGGCGAGCTGCTCGGGCGTCAGCGACATGTCCGGGCTCATGAACTTGATCATGATCGCGTCGCCGGGCAGCGCCTGCAGCAGCAGGAAGGCCGCGGTGAAGGTCGCGAGCAGGACGATGACGGCCTGGCCGACCCGTCCCGCCAGGTAGCGCAGCATGATCAGCGCGCCGCCAGCCAGACGGCGTAGAAGCTCGGCCGGCCGACCGCTTCGAAGCCGAGGTCGTGCACGCGCGGCGAGGCGGCGAAAGCCTGCGGCTCCTCGAAGATCGGGATCGCGTAGGCCTGGTCGATGACGTAGTTCTGCACCTCGGCGACCAGCGCCATGCGCTTGGCCTTGTCGGTCTCCGCGGCGATCGCCTCGAGCAGCGCGTTGAGCTTGTCGTCGACGAAATCCTTCACCTTGCTGGCGACGCCGCCCTTCTGCAGCAGCACGTTGCGCGTCGTCGGGTAGTACTGGCTGCGGATCACGTCGGGATCGGCGCGGCCGACCATGGCCGGTGCCACCGGCGTCCTGGCCGGATCGAGGCTGTCGGCGACGCGGCTGCCGGCATCGCCCGGCAGCACGCTGAGCTTGACGCCGAGCTTGCCCCATTGCTGGGCGACGAGCTGCAGCGTCTCCTTGTTCTGCGGCTGCGGCGGCGATTCGTAGGCCATCAGCACCAGCTCGCGCCCGTCCTTCTGGCGCACGCCGCGCGGCCCCATGGTCCAGCCCGCCTCGTCGAGCAGCTTTGCCGCCAGCACCGGATCGAATTTCAGCTTGGCCGACAGGTCGACATAGCCCTGCGCGGTCGAGGCGATGATCGAGGTCGCCTGCGGGTAGTTGGCCGAGAACAGCGTGGCGACGATCTCCCTGGCGTTGGTGCCGTGCAGCAGCGCCTGGCGCACGCGCAGGTCGGCGACCAGCGGGTTGTCGGGCCGGAAGACGACGCTGTTGTTCACGCCGCGCGTCGGCGGCGCGAGGATGGTGAAGCCCTTCGACAGCACCTGCTTCTCGTC
>CAYNOF010000449.1:0-1337 GCA_964398335.1 uncultured Rhizobiaceae bacterium | reverse complement strand
TAGCCGATCACCGCGAACTTGCCGATGCCGAGATGATCCATCAGCCCGAGATGATCGTCGGTCTAGGCATCCCACGGTCGCTCGATCTCCAGCGGTCCTGACGACTGGCCGTCCTTGGCATTGCGCAGATCGGCGACGATGCAGCGATAACGGTCCTTGAGCTCCTCCACCGCGTTGTACGGCGCGCTGGTCTTCAAATTGCCGATCACCGAGTTCAGGCCGCCGCCGGGAATGATCAGCAGCGGAAAGCCCGAGCCAGCCTCCTCGTAGTGGATGCGGACATTGCCTCTTTCATAGAACGGCATGGTGGTTCCTCCCGAGTGCCGAGCGTGCCACGATGCGCGCGAACAAACGAGTCTCACTGGGGCGGATGCGTCATGCAGGACAGCAGTACCTACTGGAAGAGATCGCGCGTCGAACTGCGCGCCGCCGGCTTCGAGCCGGACAAGGCGGTGAACACCAGCGCCGTGGTCACCATCGCCGCCGCCTACACCAACGCCCATCGCTGCAACAACCGGGTGCGCAGCATCAGCGACCTGCTGGTCGAGCTGCTGGGCGAGCGCGGCGGCCAGGGCCTGATCGTCGGCGCGCCGGCGGTGTCGGACGCGCTGACGCAGGGCACGCCGACCGCCGGCTACAGCCTGGTGTCGCGCGATGTCGTGGCCGATTGCTTCGAGATCGGCCACTACGCGCACCACGGCGACGCGATGATCGTGATCTCGGGCTGCGACAAGACCGGCGCCGCAGCCCTGATGCCGCTGGCACGCACCAACGCCTTCGGCCTGGTGCTCTATCCCGGCACCTCCTCGCCCGGCCGCGTGTCGTTCGAGCCGTTCGCCAGCAAGGGCACCAACATCACCATCATGGACTACGCCGAAGGCCGCGCGGCGCAGGAGACCGGCCGTATCTCCGCCGGCCAGCTGCTCGAGCTCGAGCGCAACGTGATGCCGGGCAGCGGCACCTGCGGCGCGATGTTCACCGCCAACACCATGAGCACCGTGGCCGAGTCGATCGGCATGATGCTGCCGCACGGCGCCTCGCACCCGGCCGACTACGACGCGAAGAGCGACATCCACGCCGATGTGCGCGCGCAGGCGAAGGCGTCGGTCGAGGCGCTGTACCGGCTGATCGAGAAGAACATCCGCCCGCGCGACATCATGACCGAGCGCGCCTTCGAGAACGCGATCACCACCGTCTACGCGATGGGCGGCTCGACCAACATGTACCTGCACATCCTCGCCATCGCGCGCCAGGCCGGGGTACCGATCACCATCGATCGCATCCAGCAGATCGGCGAGCGCGTGCCGCTGATCACCAACCTGCAGCCGCATGGCCCC
>CAYNOF010000448.1:0-13558 GCA_964398335.1 uncultured Rhizobiaceae bacterium | reverse complement strand
GCCGCAGGCCGGAGCACAGGTCATGCGCCGCCACCGTCTGGCCGATCGAGCAGATGTCGTCGCGCTCGCCCTCGACCGTCAGCAGCGCCGTGCGCCGGATGGCGCCCGGGTTCACCTTGCGGCCGTGCCAGGTCAGCTCCCCCTTGGCCAGCAGGAACTCCTGGAACACGTATTCCACCGTCTCGAGATAGAAGTCGGCGTCGAGGTCGAGCACGGCGAAATACTCGTCGTAGAACGCCTTGGTCACCGCCGCCTTCTCGTGGTCGCCCTTGGCGAGATCGTCGTAGAGCTGGATGTGCGCCTTGATGTGGCGGTCGATGTTCATGCTCATGAAGGCGGCGAGCTGCACGAAGCCGGGATAGACCTTCCGCCGCGCACCGGGGTAGCGCGCCGGCACCGAGGCGATCAGGTTGCGCTCGAACCATTCGATCGGCTTCGATGTCGCCAGCTCGTTGACCTTGGTCGGGTTGATGCGGGTGTCGATCGGGCCGGCCATCAGGGTCATGCTGCTCGGCTGGGCGGGATTGTCGTCCTCGGCCATGATCGCCGCCGCCGCCAGCGTCTGCACGCAGGGCTGGCACACCGCGACCACGTGCGCGCCGGGCCCGAGCGCCTCGAGGAACTTGATCAGGTGCTCGACGTACTCGTCGAAGCCGAAACGGCCTTCGCTCAGCGACACGTCGCGCGCGTTGTGCCAGTCCGTGATGTAGACGTCATTCTCCGGCAATAGGGTGCGCACCGTATCGCGCAGCAGGGTGGCAAAATGGCCGGACATGGGGGCGACCAGCAGGATGCGCGGCTGGACGATGTCGACGTCCTTGGCGAAACGCAGCAAGGTGCCGAACGGGGTGGTGAAGGTCGCCTCCTCGCGCACGGCGACCTCGCGGTTGCCGATCTTCACGCTCGGGATACCGTAGGCCGGACGGTGATGGCTGAGGCCGGCACGGGCGATCAGCTCGTAGGCTGCGGCGAGGTTGCGCAGTGCCGGCGGCGCCATGGTCGAGCCGTTGACCATGCCCGACAGCATCGTCCGCGCCATCGAGCGGACCGGCTCCATCATGTCGGCTTGCGCCTGGTAGGCCAGATACAGCATGCGGGTGGTCCGGCTCGTTTATTGCAAGCGACCTGGACGTCGGACCCAGAACCGGGCGGGGCAACACCGCTGGAACAAAGGGACAACGCTCATGGCCAAGACGACGCTCACGATCAGTAGCAAGAACTATTCCTCTTGGTCCCTGCGCGGCTGGCTGCTCTGCCGGATGGCGGGACTGGATTTCGAGGAGCGGATCGCTTCCATCGACGATCCTTCTACGCGGGCGGAGCTGCTGCTGCTCTCGCCGTCTTTCCTGGTGCCCTGCCTGCGACATGATGGTGCCACGGTCTGGGACACGTTGGCCATCGCCGAGTACCTCAACGAGCTGAAGCCGGAAGCGGCGCTTCTGCCGGCCGACCGTATAGCGCGCGCGCATTGCCGTGCCGTGTCGGGCGAGATGCATTCCGGCTTCGCCAATCTGCGCTCGGCGCTGCCGATGAATCTCAAGGCGCATTACCCCGGCTTCAAGGTCTGGGCCGGCGCCCAGGCGGATATCGACCGGGTGATCGCGATCTGGCGCGAATGCCTGGGCAAGTACGGCGGCCCGTTCCTGTTCGGCGCGCCGACCATGGCCGACGCGATGTACGCGCCGGTCTGCACGCGTTTCCTGACCTACGACGTCAAGCTCGACCAGGCCTGCGCCGCCTACCGCGCACGCATCCTGGAGCTGCCGGCCATGGTCGAATGGATCGAGGCGGCGCACGCCGAGCCGGAGGAACTCGAGGAGCTCGACGTCGAGTTCTAGATCAGGCCTGGATACGAGCCGCCGTCGAGCTGCAGGTTCTGGCCGGAGATGAAGCCGGCCTGAGCGCTGCACAGGAAGGCGCAGGCGTCGGCGACTTCCTCGGGCCGGCCCATGCGCTTCGCGGCGATCGACGCGGCGATCTGCTTGCGCGCCTCCTCCATCGTGATGCCCTGCTCCTTGACCATGCGCTGGGCCATGAACTGCTGGCGCGGCGTGTCGATGCGCTCGGGCAGCATGTTGTTGATGGTCACGTTGTCGGCGGCGACATCGACCGACATCGACTTGGCCAGCGCCGTCAGACCGGCGCGCGCCGCGGTCGACAGGCCCATCATCGGCCGGGGCGACTTCACCATCGCCGAGGTGATGTTGACGATGCGGCCGAACTTGCGCGCGCGCATGCCCGGCAGCACGGCGCGGATCAGCAGCACCGGCGCCAGCATGTTGGCCTCCAGCGCCGCGATCCAGGCGGCGTGATCCCAGTCGGCGATCTTGCCCGGCGGCGGACCGGCGTTGTTGTTGATGAGGATGTCGGCCTCGGGACAGGCGGCCACGAGCGTGGCGCGCCCGGCCTCGGTGGTGATGTCGGCGGCCACGGGCGTCACCGTGCCGCCGGTGGCGGCGCGCATCCGTGCGGCCGTCGCCTCGAGCTTGGCCTGGTCGCGCCCGTTGATCACCACGGCGCAGCCCTCGCGCGCCAGTGCGGTGGCGCAGGCCTCGCCCAGACCCTGCGAGGAGGCGCACACGATCGCCTTGCGGCCCTTGATGCCGAGATCCATTTCCCCGTCTCCGATGTCTTTGGTTATGGCAGAAGCAATTGTCATCCCGAGCGCGGCGAGGGATCTTTCAGCGGCATAAGGATTCCCCGCTACGCTCGGAGCGATCTCAGGCGGCGTCGCCGAGCGGCTCGCCGTCGAGAATTCCCGAATCGATGAGATTGCGCGTCGTCGCCTCGTAGTGCGTCGTCATCAGGCGGATGGCGCGATCGGCGTCGCGCGCCAGGGTCGCTTCCATCAGCCGGCGATGATCGCCCGCCTTGTCGCGCACGCCGCGCCGCTCGCGCGTCATCAGGTAGGACAGACGGCGATAGAGCTCGGACGCATCGTAGAGCGTGCGCTGGTAGTCGATCAGCAGCGGCGAGTCGCAGGAAGCGGTCAGCGCGAAGTGGAACGCGGCGTGCGCCGCGGCGTAAGCCTCGCTCAGCCGCTTGGGATCGTCGGCCGCATGCACCGGCGTATTGGCCAGCACATGGTGCGCGGCGAGGATGCCCGCCTCCCATTCGACGCCGCCGAGCTCCATGGCGCGACGCAGCGCGATGCTTTCGATCTGGATGCGCACGAAGGTCATGTCGCGCAGCGCGGCCGGCGACAACGAGGTGACCGCGAAGCCCTGCTGCGGCTGCGCGCGCACCAGCTTCTCGGCCGCGAGACGCGTGAGCGCCTCGCGCACGATGCTGAGGCTGGCGCCGTGCTCCTCGCACAGCAAGGCGAGCTTCAGCCGCTGTCCCGGCAGCAGGCGGCCGTTGAGGATGCCGGCGCGGATGCGCAGGTAGACCTCCTCGGCGAGCGTCCTGGGCGCGGCGGTCTGGGTCATGCCACTCCCTATAGGTGGGCACTATCGGGTACGCAACCGTCTTTTCGATATTATCACAGATAATCGATTTTCGATTTACAAAACGATTTCGCCCGGCCACGATCCCGGCACAAGGCCGTCCCGCGAACGGCCACGGAGGAAACCATGCAGACGAGGCCGAATCGCCGATTCGTGTTGGGTGGGCTTGCGGGCGTGGCATCGCTGGCGATGAGCGGCGTCGGCCGCGCCGCGCCGTCGGGCCAGCCGGTGCGCGTGGGCAGCACGCTGTCGCTCACCGGGCCGCTGGGGCAGACCGCCTTGGTGCACAAGATCGCCGGCGAGATCGCCGTCGAGATGATCAACAAGCGCAACGGCTTCCTCGGCCGGCCGGTCGAATGGGTGCTGCTCGACGATCAGTCGAAGCCCGAGGTGACGCGCAGCCTCTACGAGAAGCTGATCACCGTCGACAAGGTCGACCTGATCCAGGGTCCCTACGCCACCGCGCCGATCCTCGCCGGCATGGGCGTCGCCCAGCGCTACCAGAAGGTCTACATCCAGAGCAGCATGGGGATTCCCAAGAATCTCACTTACGACATGGCGGTCCCCGCCACGCCGTTCGGGCCGGAACCGAACAAGAGCTATCCCAAGGTCGTGCTCGACGCGATGGCCAGCACCAAGACGCCGCCCAAGAGCATCGCGGTGCTGACCAGCAAGTTCCCCTCGGCGCAGTTCATGGCCGAGGGCACGCGCGACGAGGCCAAGGCGCGCGGGCTCAACGTCGCGCTCTATCTCGAATACGAGTTCGGCACGCGCGATTTCGGCGCCATCGCCGCGCGGGTCAAGGACGCCAACGCCGACTTCCTCTGGCTCGGCTCGCTGGGGCTCGACAGCAATTTGCTGCTCGAGGCGCTGCGCAAGCTCGACTACGCGCCCAAGCGGCACTTCCATCTCTATCCCGCGCCGGGGCCGCTGGCGGTGTCGCCCGACGGCGATCTGGCGCTCAGCTCGACCTTCCTCGAGCCGGCGCCGCCCTTCACCGACCGCAAGGACGTGCCCGAGCTGGCGGCGATGTACAAGGAGCGCGCCACCAAGGCCAACGTGCCCTACACCGACCTCGATGCGCAGGGCGCCGGCATGTACACGCAGTGGCAAATCCTCGAGCAGGCGGTGAACGGCGCCAAGAGCCTCGACGACAAGGTGCTGGCGGCGTGGCTGAAGAAGAACGGTGCCGACACGATCTACGGCAAGATCGACTTCAACGGGCCCTTCAACCACGGACCCGCGGCGCAGATGGTCAAGCAGGTGCAGAACAAGAAATGGGTCGTCGTCTGGCCGGCCAGTTTCGCGCCGCCCGGCGTCAAGCTGATCGCGCCGTGAGCTCCACCCTCACCCTGAGAAGCGCCCGCAGGGCGCGTCTCGAAGGGTGGGCAGCGACTCGGCGTCTGTTGCCCATGCTTCGAGACGGCCGCTGCGCGGCCTCCTCAGCATGAGGCGCGGGCTGATCGAGGTCGCATGCCCAGCCTGACGCTGCTCGGCCAGTCTCTGATCTCGGGCGTGATGCTGGGCGGGCTCTACGCTCTCGTCGCGCTGGGGCTGAGCCTGAGCTGGGGCCTGCTGCGCCTGGTCAATCTCGGGCATTTCGCGCTCGCGTTCCTCGGCGCCTATCTCGTCTATCATCTCGGCACCGTCTGGCACGTTGATCCGTGGTGGGCGGTGCTGATCATCGTGCCGCTGTTCTTCGTCTTCGGCATGCTGCAGCACGCGGTGTTCGTCTTCTTCCGCGTCACCGAGCTCACCTCGCTGCTGGTGACCTTCGGCATCAGCGTGATCGTCGAGTCCGTCCTGCAGTGGATCTGGACCGCCGATTTCCGCCGCTACGAGACGCACTATGCCGGTGTCTCGCTCAAGGTCGGGCCGTTCTACCTGCCGTGGCTCGAGCTGGTGGCGCTGATCGTCGCCGCCGGGCTGGCCTGGGCGAGCTGGGCCTGGCTGCGCTGGACCTTCGTCGGCAAGGCGCTGCGCGCCACGGCGGAGGACGCCGACATCGCCGCCGCCTTCGGCGTCAACCACCGGCTGCTGTCGTTCCTGCTGTCCGGTGTCTGCGCCGCCTACGCCGCCGTCGCCGGCGCCTTCATCGCGCTGGTCTCGACGCTCGCGCCCTCGCAGATCTGGGCCTGGCTGGGCGTGGTCTTCGCGGTGGTGATCATCGGCCGGCTGGGCAATCCGATCGGCGCGCTGTTCGCCGGCATCCTGATCGGCAGCGCCGAGTCGCTGGCGATGGCGGTGATCAGCCCGGCCTGGGCGCCGCTGGTCTCGTTCACCATCCTGATCGCGCTGCTGCTGTGGCAGCCGCGATGGCTATGACCGGCCTGCGCGCCCTGACGGCGCTCGGCATCGGCAGCGTCATCGCGCTGCTGGCGGCGCTGCCGGTCGCCGGCCTGCCGGCGTTCTACGAATCGTTCCTCTATCTGATGTTCTACTGGATCGCGCTGGCGACGAGCTGGGCGATCCTCAGCGGCTTCGCCGGCTATTTCAGCTTCGGCCACGCCGCCTTCTTCGGCGCCGGCATGTACGCCACCGCGCATCTAACGGTGAAGATGGACGTGCCGTTCCTCGCCGCGCTGCCCGCCGCCGCCGCCGTCGCCGCGTTGCTCGCCGCCGGCATCGGCGCCGTGGTCTTCCGCCTGCGTCGCCTGCGCGGCGAGCTGTTCGCGCTGCTGACGCTGGCGGTGACCTTCATCGTCGCCACCATCATCCTCAACACGCCGATCGACGGCGGCGCCGGCGTGCTGACCAGCTCCGTGCCGCTGCCGCGCGTCATACCAGGCTCGCCCTCCGGCACCCTCTACCTGCTGGGGCTGATCGTCTGCGTCGGCAGCCTGGCGATCGCCTGGTGGGTCTCGCACTCGCGGCTGGGCATGGGCCTGTTCGCGATCCACGACGATGAGGACGTCGCCGAGGTCAAGGGCGTGCCGACCTTCACCTACAAGCTGCTGGCTTTCACGATCTCGGGCGCGATCGCCGGCGTGGTCGGCGGCGTGCACGCCACCTATGTCGGCTTCCTCACCGTCAGCGAGACCTTCGGCATCACCGTGCCGCTCTATGTCGTGCTGATGAGCGTGCTGGGCGGCGCGCGTCACTGGGCCGGCCCGGCCGTTGGCGCGGTCCTCATCGCGGCGTCTCTCTACACCTTCACCAGCGGCGACCAGGCCACGCTGGGTCGCGGCATCGTCGCCCTGGTCCTGATCGTCGCCATCCTGCTGCTGCCCGAGGGCATCGTGCCGACCCTGCTGAAGCGGCTGAAGCGGCGGCCGGCGGCTTGTGCAGCGCCGACCGCCGCGCCGCTCGCGATGCAGGCGGCGCCCAGGCGCAGCGATGCGCCGGTGCTCATCGTGCAGGACGTGCACAAATCCTTCGGCGGCGTGCGTGCGCTGCGCGGTGTGAGCCTCGAGGTGCGCCAGGGCGAAATCCTCGGCCTGGTCGGCCCCAACGGCTCGGGCAAGACGACGTTGATCAACATGATCACCGGCCACTTCCCGCTCGATAGCGGCTCGATCCGCATCGACGGGCAGGAGATCGGCCATCAGCCGGCACACGCCATCGCGCAGCGCGGCATCGCCCGCACCTACCAGATCCCGCGCCCGTTCGCCGGCCTCACCGTCCTCGACAACGTGCGCCTGGCCGCGATGTTCGGCGGCACCGGGCTGAGCGGTGCGGCGCTCGACGCCGAGGCGCGTCACTGGCTCGCCTTCACCGGCCTCGCCGGCAAGGCCGCGTCGCTGCCGGCCGAGCTGAACCTGCACGAGCGCAAGTTCCTCGAGCTGGCGCGCGCGCTGGTGACGCGGCCGAAGCTGCTGCTGCTCGACGAGGTGCTGTCGGGCCTCAATCCGGCGGAAATCGACAGCGCCATCGCCCTGATCCGCGCCATCCGCGACCAGGGCGCCAGCATCATCTTCGTCGAGCACCTGATGCGCGCGGTGGTGCAGCTCAGCGATCGTGTCGTCGTCATGAACGAGGGCGCGGCGCTGGCATCGGGCGATCCGCGCGCGGTGATGCGCGATGCCCGCGTCGTCGCCGTCTACCTGGGCAAAGCCCATGTTGCTTGAGCTCAGCAACCTGCACGTCGCCTATGGCGATGCCCCCGCGGTGTGGGACGTCTCGCTCGACGTCGACGCCGGCGAGATCGTCTCGGTGATCGGCCCCAACGGTGCGGGCAAGACGACCCTGATCAACGCCGTGGCCGGCCTGCTGCGCATCCGTCGCGGCTCGGCGCGCCTCGACGGCGTCGAGCTCGGCCGCCTGCGCCCGCATCAGGTCTGCGAGCAGGGCATCGCCCTGGTGCCGGAAGGCCGCCGCCTGTTCACCCGCATGTCGGTCGAGGAGAATCTCGAGATCGGCGGCTACCGCCCGGCCGCGCGCGCGTCGCGCGATCAGTCGCTGGCGCGGGTCTACGATCTCTTCCCTGTCCTGCGCGAGAAGCGCCTGCAGGATGCCGGCCTGCTGTCGGGCGGCCAGCAGCAGATGGTGGCGATCGGCCGCGCGCTGATGGCCAGGCCGCGCATCATGCTGTTCGACGAGCCGTCGCTGGGCCTTGCACCGGCAATCGTCGACGACATGTTCGACATCATCACCACGGTGCGCGCCGAAGGCGTCGCCGTGCTGCTGGTCGAGCAGAACGTCGGCAAGGCCCTGGAGATCGCCGACCGCGCCTATGTCCTGGAACAGGGCCGCATCGTCGCCGCCGGCAGGCCCGACGCGCTCACCAGGCAGCCGCGTATTCGCGAAGTCTATCTCGGAGTCTGATCGAGGAGGCAACCATGGCCCATCCATCCAACCAGTACAGCGTCGGCGGCGTCAGTTACCCGAGGCCGTTCAAGATCCGCCGACTCGGCCATTTCGGCTTCAACGTCGCCGACATCAGCGCCGGCCTCGACTTCTACGGTCGCCTGCTGGGCTTCCGCATCACCGACGAGCGCGATTTCTCGAAGGTGCCGGGACGCGAGGAGATGGCGAAAAGGCTGGCCGACCCGCGCATCGTCTTCATGACGCACGGCGCCGACCACCACGCCTTCCTGCTGGCGCACAAGACCCTGGGCGCGATCTTCGGCGACGACGCGGTATCGAAGGACATCACGGTGAACCAGATCACCTGGCAGGTCGGCTCGATGGACGAGGTCTTCCACGCCGCCGACTATTTCCGCGACCGCGACGTCGAGATCCGCCGCGTCGGCCGCGACATGCCGGGCAGCAACTGGCACACCTATATCCGCGATCCCGACGGCCACACCGTCGAGCTGTACTACGGCATGGAGCAGATCGGCTGGACCGGCCACAGCAAGCCGGTCGAGATGTACTACCGCGGCTTCCGCGAGGCGCCCGAACTGCCGCAGATCTCGGAGGCCGAGGAGATCCGCGACGCGCTCTCCAAGGGCATCGACATCCATTCGGGCTATGCCGTGCGCGATATCGGCGAGGGCGATCACGTGGTCGAGGGCGTGCGCCTGAAGCGGCCGTTCAAGATCACCAATATCGGGCCGATGAGCCTGTTCGTCGCCGATGTCGGCGCCTCGACCGATTTCTATACCGAGGTGATGGGCTTCACCGTCACCGAGTCGGTGACCTGGCGCGGCCATCGCTGCGTCTTCCTGCGCAACGGCGCGGAGCATCACAGCCTGTCGCTGATGCCCAAGGTGCTGCGCGCCGAGCTGGGGCTCAATCCCGATACCTCGGTTGCCTCGATGGGCATGCAGGTCGGCAGCTACAGCCAGCTGCGCGAGGCTGTCGCCTGGCTGAAAGCGCAGGGCGCAACGTTCACCACGGCGATCCCGCACGAGCTGCATCCCGGCGTCGACTACGCGGCGCACGTCGTCGATCCCGCCGGCCACTGCCTGATGCTCTACTACTACATGGAGCGCGTCGGCTGGGACGGCCGGCCGCGTCCCGCCGAATTGCGCCGCAAGGTCAACGGCGACTGGCCGCAGACCATCGAGCCGCTGTCGGACACCTACGCCGACCAGACCTTCCAGGGTCCGCTCGGCTGAGGGAGAGGCAGCATGGCACTGAAACGACGCGCGCTGCTGCTGGCGGCGCCGGCCATCACCGGCTTCGCCGGCCTCGTGCGCGCGCAAGCCTGGCCGTCGCAGCCGATTCGCGTGGTGCACGGCTACGACGCCGGCTCGAACCCGGACACCGTCTCGCGCATCATGGGGCCGGCGCTGGGCGAGATCCTCAAGACGCAGATCATCGTCGAACCCAAACCCGGCGCGGCCGAACGCCTGGCCGCGACGCAGGTCGCCAAGCTGCCGGCCGACGGCAACACGCTCTACATGATGACCGGCGGCCAGGCCGTGGTCTCGGCGACCGATCCCGCCTTGTCCTACGACCTGGCGAAGGACTTCAGCTTCATCTCGATCGTCACGCGCTTTCCCTTCAACTTCGTGGTGCCCGCCGCGTCGCGCTTCAAGACCCTTGCGGACTATGTCGAGGAGGCCAGGCGCACGCCCGGCAGGCTGACCTACGGCTCGTCCGGCGTCGGCTCGACCCTGCACATGGCCATGGAGCTGCTGCGTGCCAAGGTCGGCATTGACATCGTGCACGTGCCCTACAAGGGCGGGCTGGGCGCGCCGCTCAACGACATGCTGGGCGGCCGCCTCGACCTGCACGTCTCGACGCTCACCAACACCACGCCGCACGTGCGTGCCGGCACGTTGCGCAGCCTCGCCGTCACCTCGAAGGAGCGCTCGCGCTTCGATCCCGACGTGCCGGCGGTGTCGGAGACCGTACCCGATTTCGACGTCGTGTCGTGGCTGGGCTACACAGCGCCGGCCGGCCTGCCGCAGCCGATCCTGGAACGCCTCGCGGCGGCGATCCGCGAGGCCTCGCAGGTTGCGGCGGTGAAAGCCAAGCTGGAAGAGCTCGGCAACGACGTGCTGGCGGACGGCCCGGTGGCCTTCCGCGAGCGCGTGATGTCGGATCTGGCGAAGTGGAAGCCTTTGGCGCACGCGGTGCGCTAAGGTCGGATTGAAATCGGGAGATCACGCGTCATGGCCAAGTACGGTATCGGGCAACCCGTCCTGCGCTTCGAGGACCCGCGTCTGCTGCGCGGCGAGGGCCGCTACATCCATGACGTCAACCTGCCGGGCCAGGCCTACACGGTGCTGGTGCGCTCGCCGCACGCGCACGCCAAGATCCGCTCCATCAATGTGAGTGCGGCGCGCCAGTCGCCCGGCGTGGTCGCCGTCTTCACCGGCGCCGACTACGCCGCCGACAATCTCGGCGTGCCCAAGGTCAACATGCCGCGCAAGAAGGCCGACGGCTCGCCGATGTTCGCGCCGCCCAGGCCGGCGCTGTGCGTCGACCGCGTGCGCTACGTCGGCGATCCGGTGGCGATGGTGATCGCCGACACCTTGGCTCAAGCAAAGGACGCCGCCGAGCTGGTCGAGGTCGACTACGAGCCGGTGCCGTCGTCGACCGACACCGGCACGACCACCGCGCCCGGCGCGCCGCCGGTCTACGACGAGTGCCCCGACAACGTCTCGCACGTCATGGAGCGCGGCAACAAGGCGGCGACCGACGCGGCCTTCGCCAAGGCGGCCAGGATCATCCGCCGGCGCTACGTCGTGACCCGCGTGCACGCGCAGTACATGGAGCCGCGCGGCGCCCTGGGGAATTTCGACGCGCAGGAGAACCGCATGGTTCTCTATGCCGACGTCCAGTACCCCCACCGCGTGCGCAACATGCTGGCGCAGTCGATCTTCAAGGTGCCCGAAGGCGACATGCGGGTGATCGCCGGCGATGTCGGCGGCGGCTTCGGCAGCAAGGGCTGGCAGTACGTCGAGCACCGCCTGACTGTCTGGGCGGCGCGCAAGCTGCGCCGGCCGGTGAAGTGGACCTGCGAGCGCTCCGAGGCTGTCATGGCCGACGAGCATGGCCGCGACAATATCGGCGACATCGAGCTGGCGCTCGACGCGGACAACAAGTTCATCGGCCTGCGCCTCAACATGCTGGCCAATGTCGGCGCCTATATCGGCTCCGACCGCAACCTGCTGACGCCGTTCGGCCAGATCGGCACGGTGGTCGGCGTCTACAACATCCCGGCGGCTTACGTGCACATCACGGCGCTGCTGTCGAACACCAACCCCACCGCACCCTACCGCGGCGCCGGCCGGCCCGAGGCGATCTACCTGATCGAGCGCCTGGTCGACGATGCCGCACGCGAGCTGGGCGTCGATCGCATCGAGCTGAGGCGCAAGAACATGCTGCCGGCCTCCGCGCTGCCCTACCAGTCGCCGCTGGGGCCCTATTACGATTGCGGCGAGTTCGAGCAGAATCTCGACATGGCGCTGAAGCTCGCCGACGTCGCGGGCTTCGCGGCGCGCAAGGCCGAATCGAAGAAGCGCGGCCTGTTGCGCGGTCTGGGCATCGTCAACGCCATCGAGCAGGCGGCCGGCACCGTGATGCCGGAATATGCCGAGGTGCGCTTCACGCCCTCAGGCACGGCGCTGATGCTGATGGGCTCGAAGAACCAGGGCCAGGGCCACGAGACCACGTTCAAGCAGGTGCTCAACGAACGGCTCGGCCTCGATCCTTCCGTCGTGCAATACATCGATGGCGACACCGACCGCGTCGCCTTCGGGATCGGCACCAACGGCTCGCGCTCGACGGTGATCGGCGGCTCGGCGCTGTGGATGGCGGCCGACAAGGTGATCGCCAAGGGCAGGAAGATCGCCGCGCACCTGCTGGAAGCCGCCGAGGCCGACATCGAATTCGCGGTCGGCGAGGACGGCGGCCGGTTCGCGGTCGCCGGCACCGACCGGCGCATCGCCATCACCGACGTCGCCCGAGCCTCGTTCCAGGCCGGGCGGCTGCCGCCGGGGCTCGAAGGCGGGCTCTACGAGACCGGCACGTTCGCCCCCGAGGACAACACCTATCCCAATGGCTGCCATGTCTGCGAGGTCGAGATCGACCCCGACACCGGCGCGCTGGAGATCGTCCGCTATGTGGTGATCGACGATGTCGGCACCGTCGTGAACCCGATCGGCCTCAAGGGACAAATCCACGGCGGGGTCGCCCAGGGCTTGGGCCAGGCGCTGATGGAGCAGGTGGTCTACGACCGCGAGTCGGGACAGAACCTGACCGGCAGCTTCATGGACTATGCGATGCCGCGCGCCGACACGATGCCGTACATGGAAATCCACTCGAACCCGGTGCCGACCAAGCGCAACCCGCTGGGCGCCAAAGGCGCGGGCGAGGCCGGCACGGTCGGCGCGCTGCCGGCGATCGTCAACGCGGTGATCGACGCGCTGGCGCCGCTCGGGGTCGAGAGCCTCGACATGCCCGCGACCCCCGCCCGCATCTGGCAGGCGATCCAGGACGCGCGGCGCTGAGCGCGCGCGTCCGGCCGCGCCGCCGACGCCCCGCCGGGGCGCCGGCGGCCGATCACTTCGCGTTCTTGACGAGGCAAGCCAGCCCGTAACCGACGGCCGCGGCGATCAGCAGCGAGCTCCAGACGTTCTCGCGCGCGAAGCCCTCGACCATGTCCATCATGTCGTTGCCGGTGCCGTAGGCGGTCTGCGCCGCGGCCGACGCCTGGGCTCCCGCCGCGCGCGCATATTCGCCGGCCTTCGCGCCGAGGTCCGCCGCCGTCTCCTTGACCGTCTGCGCCGTTTCCGTGATCGCGTCCCTGGCCTGTTCGCCCGCCTCGATCGCACCGTTCCGCTGGGTTTGCATCGTCCTGTTCTCCACGCCGAAGAGCCGCCGCGTCTCGACAAACGAGGCGGCGCGGGTGTCGTTCCGAAGCCGTCCCGATGCGGGCATGGCGGCGTGCACTTACGGCATAGGCAAATCCGGGCGCGAGGGTTTACAGTTCCGTTCAGACCGCTCGCGTCCGGAAGGGAATGACCATGCAGTACAAGCGCATCTCCGCCGATTGCCATCTCGACATGCCGTGCATGCCGCCGGAGCTGTTCGTCGAGAACGCCCGCCGCGAGCTCAAGGAAAAAATGCCACACGTCGTCGATGGGCCCGACGGTCCGCACTGGGTCGCCTCGAACGGCGCCGATTTCGGTCTCGTCAACGGTGTCGGCCCGGGCGGCGCGAAATACGTCCCGGGTCAGAAATACCGGGTCGACAATATGAACGAGGCCGGCCTC
>CAYNOF010000447.1:0-2419 GCA_964398335.1 uncultured Rhizobiaceae bacterium | reverse complement strand
CGACTCGACGCAAGTGCCGCACGCACGCTGCCGGGTGTCGTCGCGGTCTACACCGAGGCCGATCTCGCCGCCGACGGCATCGGCAACCTGCCCTGCGCCGCGGCGATCGATTTCGTCGAGAAGCTGATCGTGCCGCCGCGCCCGGCGCTGGCGAAGGACGTGGTGCGCCATGTCGGCGATCCAGTCGCCTGCATCATCGCCGAGTCGGTCGAGGCGGCGCTCGAAGCGGCCGATGCGATCGAGGTCGACTACACGCCCCTGCCCTGCGTCGTCGACGGCGAGGCCGCGCTCGCGCCTGGCGCGCCGCTGCTGTGGCCGCAGGTGCCGGGCAACTCCGCCTTCCTCTATCGCCGTGGCGACAAGGCGGCGGTCGACCGGGCGATGGCCTCGGCGAAGCACATCGTCACCGCCGATCTGCTCAACAACCGCGTGGTCGTGGCGCCGATGGAGACGCGCGCGGCCATCGCCACCTATGATGTGGCGCAGGACCTGCTGCACCTGACGCTCACCGGCCAGGGCGTGCACGGCATCCGCCGCCAGCTCGCCGAGGCGATCTTCGGCATCCCGCAGGATCGCCTGCGCCTGAGCGCGCCGGATGTCGGCGGCGGCTTCGGCATGAAGAACTTCGTGTATCCGGAATGGGTGCACGTGCTCTACGCCGCGCGCAAGCTCAGGCGGCCGGTGCGCTGGGTGTCGGAGCGCGTCGAGGATTTCCTCACCTCGGCGCAGGGCCGCGACTTTCGTGCGCGCGCACGCCTGGCGCTCGACGAGGCCGGCCGCTTCCTCGCGCTCGACGTTCAGGCGATCGCCAACATGGGGGCGTATCTGTCGGGCAACGGGCCGGGAAGCTCGACCGTGTCGGCGGGCAACGCGATGGGCGGCGTCTACGCCATCCCCGCCGTCGCACTGGAGACGCGCGGCGCCTTCACCAACACGCCGCCGATCGACGCCTATCGCGGCGCCGGCAAGCCCGAGGCCAACTACCTCATCGAGCGCCTCGTCGATCAGGCGGCCGGGCAGACCGGCATCGACGCCGTCGAGCTCAGGCGGCGCAACCTGATCGCGAGCTTCCCGCATCGCACGCCGACGGGCATGCAGATCGACGGCGGCCGCTTCGTGGCCAACCTCGACGATGCGCTCAGCGCCGCCGACCAGCAGGGCTTCGAGGCCCGCCGCAAGCGCTCGGCGCAGGCCGGCCTGCTGCGCGGCTGGGGCCTGTCGTGCTTCCTCGAGACGGCGCGCGGCGCGCCGGGCGAGGTCGCGCGCATCGCCTTCGACGCCGATGGCGGCGTGACCCTGGCGCTGGGCACGATGTCGAACGGCCAGGGCCACGAGACCACTTACCCGCAGGTCGCGTCCGACATGCTGGGCCTGCCGATCTCGGCCTTCCGCTACCGCCAGGGCGACACCGACCTGCTGCCCAGCGGCAACGGCCACGGCGGCGCCCGCTCGATGCAGATGGGCGGCACGGCGCTGGTGATGGCGATCGAGACGGTGCTCGAGAAGGCCCGGCGCATCGCTGCGCACCTCCTGCAGGCGCCGGTCGAAGGCGTGCGCTTCGTCGACGGCCGTTTCATCGTCGACGGCACCGATCGCGGCATCGCCCTGCTCGACGTCGCCCAGGCCGCGCACGATGCCGCCAACCTGCCGGAGGGCGTGACGCCGGGTCTCGACACGCTGGCCAGCAATCCCAGCGACAAATTCGGCTTCCCCAATGGCTGCCACGTCGCCGAGGTCGAGATCGATCCCGAGACCGGCGCGGTGCGGCTCGACCGCTACACGCTGGTCGACGATTTCGGCCGCCTGCTCAATCCGATGCTGACCCTGGGCCAGGTGCATGGCGGGCTGGTGCAAGGCATCGGCCAGGCGATGCTCGAGCACACGGTGTTCGACGCCGACAGCGGCCAGATGCTGAGCGCCTCGTTCATGGACTACGCCCTGCCGCGCGCCGACGACCTGCCGAGCTTCGGCGGGCATCTCGATCCGTCGGTGCCGACCGCGTCGAACCGCCTGGGCGTGAAAGGCGCCGGCCAGGCCGGCTGCATGTCGGCACCGCAGACCATCATGAGCGCCATCCTCGACGCGCTGCGGCCGCTGGGCGTGAAGCACCTCGACATGCCGGCGACACCACAGGCCGTCTGGCAGGCCATCCAGGCGGCGCAGTAGCCTCTACAAACCCCGTCGTCCTTCGCGACTAGACGGGGGAAGGTGTGACGCTCGCAGAAAATCGTGAATCCCTTGCGGCTCTGGGCATCAAGGGGCGTCGCCGACATCCGTAGGGGCAGAAATAGGGGCTCGGCGGCCTCGCGCGTACCCTCGTCGGATGAACACCGACACCACACCCCTCTCGCCCCGCCCTCTCTCGCCCCGCCACGAGCGCTTCGTCGCGGAGTTCCTCAAGGATGGCAACGCCACCGGG
>CAYNOF010000446.1:0-3200 GCA_964398335.1 uncultured Rhizobiaceae bacterium | reverse complement strand
AGGATGAAACTGTCGCCGGGCCCGAAGAACTCGACCAGCACCTCGTCCTGCGCGCCCTCGCCGAACAGGCCCACGGCGCCCGACAGCACGACGTGCAGGAATTCCGGCCGCTCGCCCTGCCGACACAGCGAGGAGCCCTTCGGCAGGGTCTGCACGAAGCTGGGCGCGAGCAGCGCGGCAAGACTGGCCTCGGAGACCTCCGCGAACAGGCGCGAGCGGCGAAGCAGGGGAAGGTCAGCCGGACGCATCGGGCGTTAACAAATGTGAAGACATGCCGTTCATCTGCGTTAACAAAATCAAATAATTCACGGCACGGCCAGCACGTTTTGATGCACGTCAATCGACGCGCAGGCACCTTCGGACACCTTCCCGCCATTCACGGGAGTGAGATGGATGGCGACGCGAGACGAGATGCCTGATGAGGCCGAAGCGGGCAGGGCGGCAGCGCTCGGCATGAGTACGCTTTCCTTCACCGTGTGCTTCGCGGTGTGGACGATCTTTTCCATCATCGGCGTGCAGATCAAGAAGGACCTCGGGCTGAGCGACACGCAGTTTGGCCTGCTGGTCGGCACGCCGATCCTGGTCGGCTCGCTGATCCGCCTGATCCTCGGCATCTGGGCCGACCAGTATGGCGGCCGCATCGTCTTCGTCGGTGTGATGATCGCCGCGGCCGTGGCCACCTGGCTGCTGACCTTCGCCTACGACTACCCGACCTTCCTGCTGGCGGCACTCGGCGTGGGCATCGCCGGCGGCTCCTTCGCTGTCGGCATCACCTATGTCTCGCGCTGGTACGCGCAGGGCAAGCAGGGCACGGCCCTGGGCATCTTCGGTGCCGGCAATGTCGGCGCCGCGGTCACCAAGTTCGTCGCGCCCTTCATCATGGTCGCCTGGGGCTGGAAGAGCGTCGCGGAGATCTGGTCGATCGTGCTGCTGGCGATGGCGGTCGTCTTCTGGTTCACCACCCGTGACGATCCGCAGCTCGCCGCGCGGCGCAAGGCCGGCACCAAGCCCGAGCCGATCTCGGCCATGCTCGAGCCGCTGCGCAACGTGCAGGTCTGGCGCTTCTCGCTCTACTATTTCTTCGTCTTCGGCGCCTTCGTCGCGCTGTCGTTGTGGCTGCCGCGCTACCTGATCGGCGTCTACGGACTGAGCATCACAACCGCCGGCATGATCGGCGCCGCCTACTCGATCCCGGCCAGCCTGTTCCGCATCTATGGCGGCGTGCTGTCCGACCGGTTCGGCGCGCGGCGCGTGATGTACTGGACCTTCGGCGTCTCGGTCCTGGCCTGCTTCGTGCTCGCCTATCCGCCGACGCAGTACCTGGTGAAGGGCATCAACGGCCCGATCGCCTTCACGCTCGAGATGGGGCTGGTGCCCTTCACCGTGGTCATCTTCGTGCTCGGCTTCTTCATGAGCCTGGGCAAGGCCGCGGTCTACAAGCACATCCCGGTCTACTACCCCAAGCATGTCGGCGCCGTCGGCGGTGTCGTCGGCCTGGTCGGCGGCATGGGCGGCTTCGTGCTGCCGCTCGCCTTCGGCCTGCTCAACGACCTGACCGGCATCTGGACCAGCTGCTTCATGCTGCTCTTCCTGGTCGTCGCGGTCTCGCTGGTGTGGATGCACGTCTCGATCCGCGCCATGGAGCGCGAGAAGGTCGGCGCGGCGCTGGACACGCTGCCCGAGCTGCCCGAGATGCAGCCGATCCATGGGCCCGAGCATGTCGGCAAGCTCTCCGGCAAGACGCTCGAGGATTGGCGGCCGGAGGACAAGGGCTTCTGGGAAGAGAAGGGCCGGCGCATCGCGCGGCGCAACCTCGCGATCTCGATCCCGGCGCTGCTGCTGTCCTTCGCGGTGTGGATGGTGTGGTCGGTGGTCGTCGCCAAGCTGCCGTCGATCGGCTTCAAGTACACCACCGACCAGCTTTTCTGGCTGGCGGCGCTGCCCGGTGTCTCCGGTGCCACCCTGCGCATCTTCTACTCCTTCACCGTGCCGATCTTCGGCGGCCGGCTGTGGACGACGGTGGCGACCTGGTCGCTGATCCTGCCTGCCGCCGGCATCGGCTACGCGGTGCAGAACCCGGCAACGCCGTACTGGATCTTCCTCGTCCTGGCGCTGCTCTGCGGCTTCGGCGGCGGCAACTTCGCGTCGTCGATGTCGAACATCTCGTTCTTCTTCCCCAAGGCGGAGAAGGGCAACGCGCTGGCGCTCAACGCCGGGCTGGGCAATCTCGGCGTCAGCGTCGTGCAGTTCGTCGTGCCGGTGATCATCACCTCCGGCGTCTTCGGCTTTCTGGGCGGCGATCCGCAGATCGTGCGCGAGGCCTCGGGCGAGACCCGCCTGTGGCTGCAGAACGCCGGCTTCATCTGGGTGCCGTTCATCGCCGCCTCGGCCTTCGCCGCCTGGTTCGGCATGAACGACATCGCCTCGGCCAAGGCTTCGTTCGCCGAGCAGTCGGTGATCTTCCAGCGCCGGCACAACTGGGTCATGTGCTGGCTCTACACCGGCACCTTCGGCTCGTTCATCGGCTACTCGGCGGGCTTCCCGCTGCTCGCCAAGGTGACGTTCCCGGAGATCAACGCGCTGAAGTATGCCTTCCTCGGACCGCTGGTCGGCGCCATCGCGCGCTCGATGACCGGCTGGATCTCCGACAAATGGGGCGGCGGCCGCGTCACCTTCTGGGTGTTCGTCGCCATGACCCTGGGCGCTGCCGGTGTCGTCTACTTCGTCGGCGAGAAGGACTTCGTCGGCTTCTTCGCCTGCTTCCTGCTGCTGTTCTGCGCCACCGGCGTGGGCAACGCGTCGACCTTCCAGATGATCCCCGCGATCATGACGACGAACACCCAGAGCGTGACCCGCGCGCCGCCGTATTTGTCGGAGAGCCAGCCGGTGCCGGCCCGCGACAGCGCGCCGACCAGCGGACCGATGAACGCATATTTCAGCGAATCGACCTGGGGGAACTCGGTCCGCGCGAGCAGGGGAAAGGCCGCCGAATAGCCGATGAACGAGCCGAAGGTGCCGGTGTAGAGCAGGCACATGAGCCAGTTGTGCAGGCGCTGGAAGATCACCGACTGCTCCTTGAAGGAGGCGCGCGCGTCGGCGATGTCGTTCATGCCGGACCACGCCGCGACCACGGCCGCCATCAGGAACGGCACCCAGATGAAGCCGGCGTTCTGGATCCACAGCTTGCCGCCGTCGCTCAG
>CAYNOF010000445.1:0-3536 GCA_964398335.1 uncultured Rhizobiaceae bacterium | reverse complement strand
GGCCTCGACGACGTAAGGCCGCTCGCGGTCGGCGCCGCTGCGCGGCAGCGCCTCCAGCGCGAGCGCCAGCGCCGAGCCGAAATCGCCGCGCTCCAGCGTCGTCGTCGCCAGCCGCGCGAGCAGCCGGCCCTGCACGCGGCGCGCCTGGTCGCGCTGCTCGATGGCATTGCCGCGCTCGGCGATCGCCCAGCCCAGCGCGCCGCTCAGCACGACGAACACGATGGCCGCCAGCGCGCCGATCGCCACGCGCCGCCGGCCGCGCCGGCGCGCCTCCTCGCGGCCGAGGATCGGCAGCAGTTCCTGCGGCACCTGGCGGATGCGCGCGACGATCTTCAGCAGCGCCTCGCCCAGCCGCTCGGCGGCGCCGGCGCGCAGCCAGGCGAAGCGCGACACGGCGCGCAGGTCGGCCCAGTCCCATTGATCGCCCAGCGCGTTCAGCCGGCCGGGAAAGCGGTCCTCCGGCGCGCCGGGCGCCAGCGCCAGGATGATGCGCCGGCGTCCCTCCGCCTCGCCCCAGATCTCCAGGAAGGTGTCGATCTCGCGCGCCACCCAGTTGTCGCTGCCGTCGTCGCGCTTGAGCAGCGCCGAGGGCGAGGAGATGACGATGAGGTACTCCGACTCGCGCAGCGCCGGCTCGATGTTGCCGGTCCAGAAATCCTCGTTGGCCGACTGGTAGGAGGTGTCGAGGAAATAGGCGACGCGCCGTTCGAGCTCGACCCGCTGCGCCGGCGCCACGCGATCGAGCAGCTCCCCGGGCGGGCGAAAGCCCAGCAGCTTCTCGCGCAGCCAGCGCGCCGCGGCCGATGCGTCCTGACGTCGATAGGAGATGAAGGCGCGGTACTTCATGCGCGCGACACGCGGCCCCCATGGCGTGCGGTGCGCCAGAGCCTACCTCAACCGCCCCCTCCTCGACAGCCAGGACCCGACGTTGATGTTTTGTCTGAGGAAGAGCGAAAAGATTCAGTATGTCAGGCTTATAACAGATAATATTTGATCAATCTGACAAGATGGGATAATTTCATATGGTGTGTTGATTTTCTGCCCGACCTGGGGATAGTTCCATGACATTGCTGCTTCGCATTCTCAGGGATGAGTCCGGCGCGACGGCGATCGAGTATGGCCTGATCGCGGCCCTGGTCTCGATCGCGGCGATCTCGGCTTTCACCGCGGTCGGCACGAAGCTCAGCGCCTCGATGCTCAACGTCTCCAACAAGCTAAAATAGCTGGCGTTTCGCACTCGCCGCGGGCGACCTTCCAGTCAGCAGCGCCGCTCGTCTGCCGCCGCGGCGGCGAGCCGGCCGCCGGTCGCCTCGCCCGCTTCGGCGCATACGGCCAGATCCCACAGGGGCGCGGCCGCCTTCTCCACGCCTTCAACCTCGATCCGCATCTGGACGAGGAAACCGTCGAAATCCATGGGAATATATCCGAAGGTCTGAATATTGTTAAACCATCACATCAATTCTATTCATTAGCAATAAGTTTTTACTGGAGAATATGTCCATAGCACCCTGGCGGTGCGAGGACGCTCCCGTGCAAGAGATCGGCCGATTCCTTGAATCGGCAGCGGCGCTGCGCCCCGATTTGTCGCACCCCGCCGCGGGCGGCGCGGGTTGCTCGCGTTCCAAGCAAAGATTAGTCGCCAATTCATTCATATGCATGAAGAAATCCGCTCTTCATGGCGACTTTTGACGATTCATTCACAGCTGTGAAATTACGCGATTTCAAAGATTTAATGTCCAATTTGACACCTATTCCCCGATCCGGCATTTTGCCGGCCATTAACGGTATTTTCACGCAGTGATTTTGCTCGAGCCGGCGCCAACAAGCCGGCGGCTGAATGGGGAAAAGATGATGTTCGCAGGAATCTGGCCGCGTTGGCGGTCGCTTCTGGCGCGTCCGTCGCGCGCGCTGAACCATCTGCTGCACGACGACAAGGGCAGTACGGCGATCATGATGGCGCTGTCGATGCCCGTGGTGGTCGGCGCGCTGGGCGTGGGCGTCGATACCGGCGCCTGGTATGTCGAGGCCAACCGCGTGCGCCAGATGGCCGACTCGGCGGCGCTGGGCGGCGCCCGGGCGCTGGCCTCGGGCCTCAACCTGTCGACGGCGCAGGGTTTCGCCCAGCGCGACGCGGCGCGCAACGGCTATACCGGCACCAACGGCGACAGCCTGGTGATCAACTCGCCGCCGACCTCGGGCGCCTATGCCGGCAAGACGGGCGCGGTCGAGGTCATCGTCACCCGCAACCTGCCCTCGCTGTTCAGCCGCTATATCCTGGGCGCCTCGTCGCGCACCGTGCACAGCCGCGCCGTGGCCTACGCGCCGCCGGTGCAGAACAAGAACCTCGAGGTGGCGATGGTGCTCGACGTCTCGTCGTCGATGGCGTCGAACACCGAGACGCGCGGCATCACCAAGATGGAGGCGCAGCAGAGCGCCGCCAACCAGCTGATCGACACGATCATCCAGGCCAACCAGTCGAAGTACACCTCGCGCGTGGCGCTGGCGCCGTTCTCCTCCTCGGTCAACGTCAGCAGCACCTACTACCGCGCGGTGACCAACAAGAGCGTGTCGGGCAGCTGGACCGGCGTCGTCGAGCGTCCCGGCAACTACAAGTTCAAGGACGACCTGCCGAACTCGACCACCAAGTATTTCGGCGACTTCAAGAGCAAGCACACCAGCGCGCTGGGCGACTATGCGTCCTCCGTGCAGAGCATGTCGTCGCAGACGCCGGGCTCGGCCAACGCCATCCAGCCGCTGTCGAGCAGCACCAGCGGGCTGCATGACGACGTCGACGCGCTGACCTCGAACGGCACGACGGCGGCGCATATCGGCATCGCCTGGGCCTGGTACATGCTGTCGCCGAAGTGGACCTCGGTCTTCAACGGCGCCACCGCGCCCAACGCCTACGACAGCGACAAGACCTACAAGGCGATCGTCATCCTCTCGGATTTCGACTTCAACTCGTACTACGAGTCGGCCAACGGCACGGCCAACGCGCAGTTCGAGGCGCTGTGCACGGCGATCAAGGCCACCGGCATCAAGATCTACACCGTGGGCTACAACGTCGCCAACAGCAGCGACGACGCACGCCGCGTCAACTGCGCCAGCCCCGACCAGGACGGGCTGACCTACACCTACACGACCAAGACGGTCGACGACCTGATCTCGGCCTTCAAGACGGCCGCGGCGCAGAGCCTGGCCGGCGCCAGCGAGATGCAGCTGCGCATCGTCGAGTAGCCCCCAGACTACATCGGCTGCGGCTGCGGGGGAGCCGGACGGATGTCCGGCTCCCTTCCCGCGTCCGGCCGCGATCGCGGCTGATGGCGAATGGCCGCAGGGACGAATTGTTGCCGCATTGTCCGGCCCATCTGTCGGCACGCAGTGTTCAGGAGCGTGCACACATGATGCGGATGCCGGCGTCTCTCGTCGCGCTTTGCCTGTTGAGCGCCTGTGACCTCTTCGGCGGCGGCGGCACCTCGCTGCCGCCGCCGGAGCACACCCAGCGCGTCGGAGCCGACCGGCAGGCGCCCGCCGCG
>CAYNOF010000444.1:0-5593 GCA_964398335.1 uncultured Rhizobiaceae bacterium | reverse complement strand
GGGGCCGCGCCGCTCCTCGCGCTCGCGCACGAAGCGCGGCTTCATCGAGAAGCTCGGCTGCGGGCCGGTCTGCTCCGAGGGCTGGTGCACGCGATAGCCGAGATCGCGCAGGATCTCGGTCATCTCCTTCTCGGTGCAGCCGACCAGTGACAGCATCTCGGCGCTGGCGCGGAAATGACCGGGCTGCAGCACCGGCGCCTTGGGCTTGGCGTTCTCGTCGAACTCGATCCAGCGCCGCTCGGCCGACGACCATGCCAGCGGCACGGGGATCGAGCCGTCGGTCTCGCGCGAGGCCAGCGCCGAGCCGTCGTCGACCGGCTCGGGTGCAGGCGCCGGCGTCGGCTCGGCCGCTTCCTGCGGTGCCGGTGCGGCCATGCCGGGATCCTCGCCCAGCGCCGCGGCGGCGATCATCCACTCGGTGACGACAGCGGCGTCGGCCGCGCTGTCGCGCTTGGCCTTCGGCTGCTGCTGCTTGCTCTGCTGCGGCTCGCGATCCTTGCGATGGCCATCGCGCGAGGCGCGCACCGCCTGGCGTGCGGCCCAGGCGAGACGCTCGACGATGTCGGCGCGGATCGCGCGCTCGCCCAGCGGCATGTAGCCCACCGCCGCGAGGAAGCCGCGATCCATCTCGGGCGCCATGACGATCGAGGTGCGGCCTTCGCCGGGCAGCGACGGCGTCGCCTCGCGGCCATTGGCGATCGCCCACAGCATGCCGCGCATGCGGATCGCCGCCGGCTTCAGCATGGTCGGGATGTAGACGGTGTAGACGCCGACGCGCACGCCGACCCGCGCCAGCGCCTTGCGATCCTCGTCGCTCACCGCGGCGATCTGCTCCTCGGCCGGCTCGCGCGGCATGGCGCCGAGCTTCTCGCTGAGCTGGAAGACCAGGCCGCGCGCCGGACCGGAGAGCTCCGCGTCGCGCGCCGCCATCAGGTCGGGCAGGGTGGCGCGGATGCGCGCCTCGATCCAGCTCGTGCAGCGCAGGCGCACCGCTTCGCGCTGCGGCCCGTCGAGCAGGTCGCTGGCGATCGGCTCGACCTTGGGCGACAGCGGATCGGGTCCGGGCAGCAGGCGCGCCACCGGTCCGCCGCTCCATGCGAGCCGCAGCTGCTGATCGATCGAGATCTCCTGGTCGGGCACGGCCGAGAATTTCTCGACGCGGGCCGGGATCACGTCGCGCAGCGCCCGCATCGCCGTGGTCAGCACGGCGTTCCGCTCGGCTTCGTCCTTGGCAATCTCGGGCGCGAAACGGAATCCCTCGAGGCGGCCGAGCAATTCGCCCTCGACCGTGACCTCGCCGTTCTCCGACACCCCCGTCATCAACTCCTCCGACACATTCAATCTCTTTACCAGCAAAGCAGTCCGGCGGTCGACAAAGCGTTGCGTGAGCCTTTGGTGCAACGCATCCGACAATCTTTCCTCGATCGCCGCGGCGCGCTCCTGCCAATGCTGCGCGCGTTCCAGCCAGCCGGCGCGATGCGAGATGTAGGTCCAGGTGCGCGTATGCGCGATGCGTGCCATCAACGTGTCGATGTCGCCGTCGTAGCGTTCCAGTCGCTTCACGTGGCTCTCGACCCAGTCCTCCGGCAGGCGCTCGCCGGGCGATGTCAGATGGGTGAAGACCTGCGACAGCAGGGTGGCGTGCTCCTCGCTCATGGTCTTGCGGAAGTCGGGGATCTGGCAGACTTCCCAGAGCAGGCGCACGCGCTGCACCGAGCGCGCCGCGTCGGCGATATCGCGTTTGTCTGCAAGGTTCTGCAGCGCGATGTGATCCTCGCCCTCGCGTGCCTGCTGCAGCACGACATGCGCCGGGCGCGCATTCAACGAAGAGAGCAGGGCGGATAGCGAGCGGAAGTCGAGGTCGCTGTTGCGCCAGTTGATCACGCGCACCGGATCGAAGCGGTGATTCTCGATCGCCTCGACGATCTCCTGGTCGAGCGGGCCGACCTCGGCGGTGGTGCCGAAGCCGCCATCGCTCATGTGGCGGCCGGCGCGGCCGGCGATCTGCGCCAGCTCGTCGGTGCGCAACTGACGCAGATTGCGGCCGTCGAACTTGCGCAGCCCTGCGAACCAGACATGGCCGACATCCAGATTCAGGCCCATGCCGATGGCGTCGGTTGCCACGAGGTAATCGACCTCTCCGGCCTCGAACATGCCGACCTGGGCATTGCGCGTGCGCGGGCTGAGCGCGCCCATCACCACGGCGGTGCCGCCGCGCTGACGGCGCACCGTCTCAGCGATGGCATAGACCTCGCTGATCGAGAAGCCGACCACGGCGGAGCGGCGCGGGATGCGGCTGAGCTTCTTGGTGCCGGCGTATGACAGTTTGGAGAAACGCGGCCGGGCGATGATCTCGATCGACGGGATCAGCCGCTGCAGCAGCGGGCGCATGGTGTCGGAACCGAGCACCATGGTCTCCGACAGACCGCGTGCGTGCAGCAGGCGGTCGGTGAAGACGTGGCCACGATCGGAGTCCGCGGCCATCTGGATCTCGTCGATGGCCAAGAACTGCACCGGCCGCTCGACCGGCATCGATTCGACGGTGCTGATGAAATACTTGGCACCTGGCGGCTGAATCTTCTCCTCGCCGGTGACCAGCGCCACCTTGCCAGCGCCGACGCGCTTGATGGCGCGATCATAGTTCTCGCGCGCCAGCAGGCGCAGCGGAAAGCCGATCATGCCCGACTCGTGGCCGAGCAGGCGTTCCATGGCGAGGTGGGTCTTGCCGGTGTTCGTAGGGCCCAGCACCGCCGTCAGGCGGCCCTGCGCGGGCGTCGCGTTCATGGCTCAGGATTCCAAGCGCTGTGGCGAAGCGCAAGCGCCACTGTGTATGGTCGCACGGGAAGAACGGGGTGTTGAGATGAAGGTTTCCGAAGCGGTCCTGTCGCGCCGGTCGATGCGCGTGTTCAAACCCGACGCCGTGCCGCGCGCCACCGTCGAATGGATCATCGAGACCGCCAACCACGCGGCATCCAACGGCAATCTGCAGCCCTGGAAGCTCTACGTGACCTCGGGCGCGGCGCGCAAGCGCCTGTCGGCGGCGATCCAGAAGGCGATCGACGCCCAGGAGCCCGACACGCGCGAGTACGACGTCTATCCCAAGGTCTTCCGCCCGGTCTACGACCAGCGCCGCAAGACCGTGGGCAAGCAGCTCTACACCCTGCTCAACGTGCCGCGCGGCGACACTGCGGGCATGGAGAAGCAGTTCCGCAAGAACTACGATTTCTTCGACGCGCCGGTGGGCATGATCCTGTGCATCGAACGCGACATGGGCGACGGCCAGTGGATCGACTGCGGCATCTTCCTCGACCAGCTGATGCTGCTGGCGCGCGAGAAGGGGCTGCACACCTGCCCGCAGGCCGCGTTCGGCCGCTACCAGACGGTGGTGCGCCGCGAGCTCGGCATTCCCGACGACCAGATCGTGCTGTGCGGCCTGGCGCTGGGCTACGCCGACGAGAACGAGCCGCCCAACAACCTGATCGCCGAGCGCGCGCCGATTGGCGACTTCACGAAGAGGTTCGAGTGATCTTTGGGAACGCCGGCGTCCCGCCGGCATCTTCGTGGCTGTCGATAGGACAAAGGCTGGCGGGACGCCGGCGCTCCCATAAGAGGGTACGCTAAACCAGCTTCACCCAATCCTTCACCCAGACGACGGCATCCTCGTCGGGCAGCGGTTGCGTCGAGGCATCGACCTCGAGTCGCTCGCCGATGCGCTGCGCGCCGAGCTCGGCGAGGCGCTTGTCCATCTGCTTGCCGCCGCCGCAGAACGTGTCCTGGTAGGTCATGTCGCCGAGCGCGATCACGCCGTAGCGCAGCGACGACAGGTCGGGCTTGTCGCGACCCAGCGCCTCGTGCAGCGGGAACATGTTGCTGGGGATGTCGCCCGAGCCGTGCGTCGCGCAGACGAACAGCAGCGTGTCGTGGCCGGTGAAGTCCGCCGCCGTGACGGCCTTGTCGGTGATCTTTACCGCATGGCCGGCGCCGGCGAGCTCGGGCTCGATCGCCTCCGCCACCATCTGCGCGTTGCCCGACTCTGTGCCGATCAGGATCAGGATATTCGACATGGCCGCCCAATTCGGTATTACAATACCGAATTAACCAACGCCCGCGATTGGCGCAAGGGGCAAAGCGGTCGCAGCGCGGAACCCGGCATTTCACCCGCTGCATCAGCCATGCCACTCTTTGCCGCGCGGAGGAAAGCCATGGCCTATGAAACGCTGATCTACGCGCTCGCCGACGGCGTCGCGACCATCACCCTGAACCGCCCGGAGCGGCTCAACGCGCTCAATCCCAGGCTGGTCGAGGAGCTGATCGCGGCGCTGGCTGCGGCGGGTGCCGATCCCGCGGCACGCGCGGTGATCCTGACGGGTGCCGGCCGCGGTTTCTGCGCCGGCGCCGACATCGCGCCGAGCAAGGATGGCCCGCTGGCCGGCAACGCGCAGCAGCGGCCGGATCCGGG
Source organism: uncultured Rhizobiaceae bacterium (assembly GCA_964398335.1). Lineage (GTDB taxonomy): Bacteria > Pseudomonadota > Alphaproteobacteria > Reyranellales > Reyranellaceae > JAFAZJ01. The sequence continues at coordinate 1,134 of CAYNOF010000444.1, read as the reverse complement.
GCCGGGCATGGACCGCCTGTTCAATCCGCTGATCCGCGCGGTGCGCCGCCTGCAGAAACCGGTGGTCGGCGCGATCAACGGTGTCGCGGCCGGTGGCGGCGCCGGCCTGGCGATGGCCTGCGACATCATCCTGGCGGCGCGCTCGGCGCGCTTCGATCAGGCCTTCGTGCGCATCGCGCTGGTACCCGATATGGGCTGCACCTGGTTCCTGCCGCGCCTGGTCGGCGAGGGCAAGGCCAGGGCGCTGGCCATGCTGGGCGAGCCCGTGATGGCCGAGGACGCCGAGCGCATGGGCATGGTGTGGAAGGTCTACGACGATGCGCAGCTGATGGACGAGGCGCGCAAGCTGGCGCTGAAGCTCGCCTCGGGCCCGACCAACACCTACGCTGCGATCAAGCGCGCCTATGAGCAGTCGGCCGCCAACTCGCTCGACCAGCAGCTCGACGCCGAACGCGACCTGCAGCGCCGCTGCGCCGCCAGCGAAGATCACATCGAAGGCGTCACCGCCTTCCGCGAGAAGCGCGCGCCGAAATTCGCCGGCCGCTGATCAGCGCAGGAGCAGGGGAGACAACGCCATGCAGACCAACACGATCGAGCCGAAGTTCAAGGAGATCACCGCCGGCCTGAAATTCCCCGAGGGGCCGGTGGCGATGCCGGACGGGTCGGTGATCCTGGTCGAGATCGCGCGCCAGACGCTCACGCGCATCACGCCCGACGGCAAGAACCACGTCATCGCCCATCTCGGCGGCGGTCCCAACGGCGCGGCGATGGGACCGAACGGCAAGATCTATGTGACCAACAACGGCGGCTTCAACTGGATCGAGCGGCCCGACGGCCGCCTGTTCCCCGGCACGCAGCCGGCCGACTACAAGAGCGGCTCGATCCAGGTGGTCGATCCGGAAACCGGCAAGTTCGAGACGCTCTACGATTCCTGCGATGGCCGCCGGCTCAACGGCCCGAACGACCTCGTCTTCGACAGCTCGGGCGGCTTCTGGTTCACCGACCTCGGCAAGACGCGCGAGCGCGACAACGACCGCGGCGTCGTCTACTACGCCAAGGCCGACGGCTCGAAGATCGAGGAGAAGATCTTTCCGCTCGAGCGTCCGAACGGCTGCGGCCTGTCGCCCGACGACA